>NZ_SCKY01000007.1:0-212144 GCF_004100315.1 Hydrotalea sp. AMD
GAGTGAAATGGGCTGGCATTGCCAACCGGGTTTCATTAAAAATTTGCGTAACAGTTCGGGGGCATTTTGTTTCACCAATATTTTACTTTCAAAATCAATACCTGCGCTGTAGCCCCAATATTCATGCACATTACGGGCATAGCAGTAAATACAGCCATGTTCGCAACCCTGATACGGATTCATACTGTACCACATACCCACATCGGGACTATCTACTTTGTTTACAATGCCGGTGGCTTTTGTGATAATATATTGCGTAGCGCTGCGGGTTATTTCCCAATCGTCTATGGCCTCAACATGTAATTTTTCTGTATTATTTTGTAAAAAATGGTTGGGCGTATTAATTTGAGCACCCCTGCCTTTCAGGTATTGCATAGCTGCCTCTTTTTGTGCCGGTACTGGTTGTTGGTTGGGGTTAGTGTTCATGGTGCTTTTTTGTATAGGTAAATATATAAATTTAATTTCAGGTTACTGCAGTTTTTTACGTAAATGGATAACCGTTGGTAGTAGTATCTGCTGCCTTGTATTGTTGCCGTACAAGTGTGCGACGCAACAACAGCTACATGGTAAAGCAGTAGCCGGCTACAATATTAATAATGAATGCCTTTTTTGTTATTGCTGTTTGTTTTGCCAACAGTGCCACCCGATAATAACCCCTTTTCTAAAATATGAATAACGCAGGTAACTACACCCCATATGTACTGCTCACTAAATTCGGTAATTTCAATAGAGGCGTAACGACTGTTTTCGGCCAGTAAGGTAGCATGGTTAAAGTTTAACTGCAGCCTCCGCACCAATAGCTCACCGTTCACCACGGCTGCAATTATTTTACCTGAGGCTATAGCAACGCTTCGGTCAACAATTAATACATCGCCACTATGAATGCCGGCCTCCGTCATGGCATCACCGTTCATACGGAAAAAAAAGGTAGCCGGTTTGTTCATAATCAGTTGTTCATTCAGGTCAATACCCCGTTCCATATAATCATCGGCTGCAGCGCTAAGACCATTGGCATTGGCAGTAGGTACCTGGTGTTGGGTAAAGTCTTTACTGCCCCGGTAGGCAGGTGTGTACGCTATATTATCTATCATAAAATATATTTTGCAGTTAACTAAATTATTTAGCAATTTTATGCTAAATTTGTTGGTATAAAAAAATTTGTTTTATGGATGTCGTTCATTTACCTGTAGCCCCTGTGGGCACCCTTCAACAAACGGTGTATCAGTACAGTTTGTGTGTTGTATTACCTGATTGTATTACCCAGATGCTGTTGCAGCAGCAGGCGTTTTTTACGGCGCAATATGGATATGTATGCAGTACGCCCCGTTTAACCATGGCGAGTTTTAAAGCCGATGAAGCTTTAGAAGACACATTGTTGCGTTACCTGCATCGTATTGCAGGCATACAGCAGTCGTTGCCCTTAACCTTTAACAATTACAGTGGTATGCCTGAACATAGCGTGTATGTGCGGCTGCAAGAGTATATGGCTTTTGGGCAATGGGTACAGGCATTACAGCCCATAGCCAATTATATTTTGGATAATGGCTTTCCGCAGATGCAAATTATGCAGCGTCCCAATATACCTCTTGCTGCAGCCTTGCCACCCAATGTGTATCACAAAGCCATAACCCATTATGCGCAACAGGTGTTTTATGCCACTTTTACGGCAACAGAATGGGTTTTATTAAAATACAAACCCAATTACGGCAATCAGGTACCGCTATGTAAATTTCATTTGTTATAATTTATGGTACCGGCGGTGGTACTTCGTGGCATCGCCTGTTGCGTCGCAATCACTTCATCGTTCCGGGCAATGGGCATCGGGTGTTTGTTTATTTTATTATTCCGTTTGTTTTTATTGTGGTATGAATACAATACAAGCCAATAATGTAATGCCTGAAACTTCGGCAGCCAATAATTTAAAAAGCATTCATACATGGTATGCCATTGTTGATTGCAATAGTTTTTATTGCAGTTGCGAACGTTTGTTTCGGCCCGATTTATGGAACCGGCCTGTAGTAGTGCTTAGCAATAACGATGGTTGTATTATTAGTAGAACCGATGAAGCTAAGCGGCTGGGGGTAGAAATGGCCGGCCCTTATTTTAAAGCCAAACCATTGATTGAACAATATGGGGTAACCACTTTTTCATCTAACTACAATTTATATGGCGATATGAGTAAGCGGGTAATGGATACCCTACGCTTTTTGGTGGGTGAACAAAATACGGAAGTGTATTCGGTAGATGAGGCTTTTTTAGCCTTATCGGGTTTTGGGGCTACGGATTATACAGCGTTGGCCCTGCATATACGGCAAACCGTAGAGCGGTGGACGGGCATTTCGGTATCGGTGGGTATTGCCCCTACTAAAGTGCTGAGTAAAATGGCCAACCATATAGCCAAAAAAAACAAACAGAGCACCCGATGTGTGTACGTATTAGATACGCCACAGGCTATACAGCAGGCACTGGCACAAACGCCGGTAGGCGAAATTTGGGGTATTGGTCGCCGTTATGCCGAAAAGTTGAACAGTTTTGGTATTTATGATGCGCTGCAACTAAGCCTTATGCCCGAAAATTGGGTACGCAAACAGTTAGGTGGGGTTGTGGGCGCACGGTTATTAAAAGAACTAAATGGCGAGCCGGCTATTGGACTGGGCGATGAATTGGTTACCAAAAAAATGATTGCTACTACCCGCATGTTTGGTACGCCTGTTACTGCATTGCAGCAGGTAAAAGAGGCGGTAGCAACTTATATAGCCCGTTCTGCCGAAAAGTTGCGCCGACAAAAAAGTGTGGCATCGGTTATTACTGTATTTATGGTATATAAGACTGAGCAGTTACCGGGTGCCCATTTTAGGCATGGTCCTTCGGTAAGTGCTTTTATTGTATTGCCGAATGCTACTGCCAATACCCATGAGTTGATAAAACCCGCTCTGCAATTAGCTGCACAACTGTATCAAACCGGTAAAATATACAAAAAGGCAGGGGTGTTGCTGAGCGGTATTACACCTGCCGGTGCCCCACAGGGAAATTTGTTTGTGCCTAAAAGCCCCAATGCCAATGAGCGATTAATGGAGGTGATGGATAATATTAATGTTAGCATGCGCAATGATGTGTTGCATTTTGCGGCCGGTTCCACCGGCCGCAATTGGAAAATGCGCCAGGAACTGCGCAGCCCCCGCTATACCTCCCGCTGGAAAGAATTGCCAGAGGTACGCTAAAGCTACAACCGTCGGAACCTATGGAACATCCATTCATTTCATAGTGTAGGAGTCCCATACTGCTTCGTAGTTGCCCGGATAAAGGTTGGTTATTGGGTAGAAAAAACTTAAAAAAACATAAAAATAATTTTATTTCTATTAAAATTTAATTATTTTTAACATAGCTAAAATCAATTTACTATGAAAAAATTAATTACCCCCCCCGCAGCAATTGCGAAACAAATGCTGTAACAATTTTTTGCTTTTTTATTCTTTTTATCATGGTTAGTTTTTTGTTTGGTTGCCGCAAATATGACAGTTTGCCCAATATAAAAAGCCCCAATTATGCGCAATTACAACAACAGTTTTTTAATACCAATACTACAGCGGACATTGCCATAAAAAAATTAGCTGCCGATATTAGAAGGCAGGATAGTATGTTTCATTTTTTACCTGCGTTTGTAAGGAAAAATGGGATACCGAGATGGGACAAAGTAATATATAGCAGCAATCATTCTAACTCAGGTAATCAATTATCTACTTATGGGGTTAATGCAACAGGTAACACTGTAAAATACACGCAAAGTAATAAAACCGAAGGCAGTCAGGGCATATTTTTTATACCATTACAAGCGCAAAATACTAATACCATACAGTCATACATAGTGGCTTATAAACACAATGATAGTTTATATACTTACCGGTTGTATAATCGGGATTCATTAAATGCAATCAGACCAAAAACTTCAATTGCAAAAAATAATTTATTAAATACGCAGGCAGTTTTTGGTTATTTTGAGCAAACGGTAAATAATCGGGATGGAATTACTATTGAATCACCTGTATCGGGCAAAATAAAAAATGTGGAGATAGCATTTCATGCTACAAGGAATAACAGCGCCAATAGCACGCAATCATTGAACGGAACAATGGTGGGTGGTGGTTGTGAAATGAGCATAGAAGTTACGATTTCGTATTCATTAGAAGTTACCCTTGATGGGAATACAATATACATTACAGAAAGTTACTCTGTAACTTTAACCATCATTATTGATTGTACAGGTGGTGGAAGTTGTAATTGTACAACACCCAAGGATAATATTATAGATGGTGTTGGTGGCACCGGAAATACTAATGGTAATTGGTGGGATTATGGAACGGGGTATCCTTATTTTCCCTGGAATCCGGGTGGAGGAATAATTGGTGGCGGCCCCACTGAACCCGATTGGAGTTGGTGGTGGACGGGTGGGGGTGCATCAAATTATGATTTTAAAACAGTTTTTGATAATTATTCGGGCGATGAAGATAACAATACACAAGGCGATTATGATAATACGCCATATATTGAATATGATCCTAATTCGCAAAGTTGGCCCACTATTTCAAATGTTATACCTGTAAGTGAATTCGTTGGGTGGGGTACACCAGGTATAAGAAGAAATTGTATGGATTATGCAAAAGCACAAATTTCTAAAATGGGGTATAAAATTTCAAATTATTCAGATCCAGGTCAAACTATTCAAATTTATACAGCAGCAAATGGCGTAAATATTAGTGCAGCCAAAAACGGTGTTGGGTATTTATTGTCAGCACTTCAAAGAGGAATACCTGTTATAGTAGGTGTTGATGATAAACCAGGATCCTCTAATCCAAATACTGATAATACAACAGATCATTTTGTAGTAATAATCGGTGCAGGTTCAGATTCTAAAGGTAAATATTTCACTTTTTTTGATAATGCCTCTGGAAATCCTAATCAAGGAGCTAATCCAGAAAATAAACTTTACTATAATGAATTAACTGGACTTATCAAAGGGAAATCACAAACTGATTATGCAAGTGGATTGAATGATTACATTGTTACAATGATAAGAAAAAGTAAATAATTTTAACGTAGAGTTGAATACTACAGTCAACTTCCTGTTTATTTATATTAAAATAATTATTTATGAAGTTTATCTTTATTATAATTGGTTTCTTAATTTCAGTTTATACCATGGGGCAATGTGTAAGTGATATAAAGTTAGATACTGCAATTTTTTATAAACATTTAAAAAAAAATGATACTATTTATTTTAAAGCAATTTATTATTCGTTAGGGAAAATTTCTCAAAAAAATATCTTGAAGAAATTAGAATCAAAAAAAGTTATTCATTCAAAAGATTATAAAACTGCTATTTCTTTTATTCCGTTAGGAAGCAATAATTTACTCTATTTGCCATATAAAGACAATGATTATTGTATATATAATGTGTTGTATGAAGAACAAAACAAGGGCAAAATAATTTGTATTCGTGCTGTATTGATTTCCGATTTACCATTTTTTAATAAAAAGCCTTTTTTTTTAATAGACAGGATTTGGTTTGATTAGAAAAATTTATATTATATAAATATTATATTTCATTTAAATATATATATTTTCAGAGGGATACACTAAGTTCAACATTGTTAAAAGCTGCCTTAGTGATATAGCATTTTATGTTCCAAAGAACAATAGCACGCAATCATTGAATGGAACAATGGCGAGTGTTAGTTGTGAAATGAGCATAGAAGTTACGATTTCGTATTCATTAGAAGTTACCCTTGATGGGAATACAATATACATTACAGAAAGTTACTCTGTAACTTTAACCATCATTATTGATTGTACAGGTGGTGGAAGTTGTAATTGTACAACACCCAAGGATAATATTATAGATGGTGTTGGTGGCACCGGAAATACTAATGGTAATTGGTGGGATTATGGAACGGGGTATCCTTATTTTCCCTGGAATCCGGGTGGAGGAATAATTGGTGGCGGCCCCACTGAACCCGATTGGAGTTGGTGGTGGACGGGTGGGGGTGGCGGTTCTTACATCCCATCTTACAACGACTATGCTGTGCCGCCATTTACGTGGACTTTCATAGGTGACGATGGAACTAGTTTCAATGACCCTGACCCATTAAACGAACCTGATTTTCAATTTGACCCAGCCGATAATTATGAAACTAATTACCCGAGATTTACTGATATGGTAAAGAATCTAAAAACGTTCGTAAAAAATAATCCAAAGGTTTTAAATGCATTACAAACGTATTCAGGCTTTAGTAAACAAAAAATTCTGAATCATTTAACCATTGGACAAGGACCAACTATCAAAGTTGAAGAAATGACTGGTAGATTCGGTTTTTACAATAAAAATAATGGTAATAAAACTCTCCACATTAGGGCAAGCTATGTACGTGGGCTTGAACAAGCATACTTGCAAAGTACACAGGAAGCTACTGCTTTTTTGTTAGCTGTAACAATATTGCATGAATATATACACCTCGGAACAACACAAAATAACATTAGCGAAGGCGTCTATGATTTTGGTTACGGTTTCGAAAGAGATGCTTTTAACGTTATTGTTGATGATGATAATGCAGGTACCGTAGTCCTTAAATTTAGTCAATACTTTTAATATGAGAATGATTCTAATTTTAGTCATTTTTATACTCTGCATCATCGGTTGCAAAGTGAGTTCCAAGGAAACCTTTTACGAATTGGTAAATGACAATTTTTTGCAGTTGGTCGATACGGCTGCATATAGAACAGGGCGTTTAATTCAAATCCCCAACGATACATTAAATGAACTTAAGTTAGAAAATCTCTGTATAGAAATTGATACGACTTTAGGTATGCCTACTGAACTTTCCTCGTCAATTCAAAATATGTTACGCAGTGAAAAAATAACTGATTTTGAAAAACTCTTTTTGGACGGAGCAGACTTGAGTATAGATAAAATAGAGTTAACAAAGTTAAAAAAGACAGGAAGATTTAACTTATTTACTGTTGAACAAATAAACAAAAACCGTTGTAGTAAAATGGTTGGTAAGATAAGATTTTACAGACCTTTCGTTTCAAATGACAGAGCAATTATTACTTTAACAATTTCTGAATCATCAAAGGCAGGATATACTAAGGTGTATTTATTTAACAAACAAAACGGCAAGTGGAAAAATATTAAAGTTTTAGAAATTGAAAGGTGGTAAAGTACTGCCTACAAAAAAAGTATTTATGCAATCTAGGCAAACGAGAAAAATCACAGTCCATATTTTCAATCAGCAACTGCCCACCACTCCACCCACAGGAAGGGGAAGTTGTAATTGTGCAACACCCAAGGATAATATTATAGATGGTGTTGGTGGCACCGGAAATACCAATGGCAATTGGTGGGATTATGGAACAGGTTATCCTTATTTTCCCTGGAATCCGGGTGGAGGAATAATTGGTGGCGGCCCCACTGAACCTGATTGGAGTTAGTGGTGGACGGGCGGGGGTGGCGGTGGGGGATATGATCCCGATTTTGATCCTTCAAATTATCCTGAAACATTTGAAATCCTTCAATTTGAAAATGATTATCGCAATCAAATGTCAACACAGGAATTGCAAATTTTTGATAACTTGTCAAGAATAAATCAATTGCAATATTTGTATAATGCCAAATATGCATTAGATAAAGCACAGGACTTGTATCAAAACTCTGTACACAATGGAAATGGGGACGCATTTAGACACGCATTGTTCAGTGGGTTGAATGCAAAAGTTTTAAGAGTTGCTTTAGCTAAGCAACTAGGGGATGCACATGAACTTATACCTAATAACCCTTTACTGGAAATTCAAATGGACTTGTTTAACAATCAAGTTGGGAGAGACCAATTTGTTTACTTACAAACTTAAGGTCAAGTAGGACATTTTTTTAAAGAAACATTAGTAATCAACCTTATGCAAAAAGTCCAAAACGGTGAACTGCGAAGACTTGACCCATTAGATGCAAATAGTCAGATAATACCTGGAGTTACACAATTAGTTCCAACAAATTAATAAATTATATGAAGAAGCTTATTCCTATAGGTTTTACAATAATTGCATTAAATTATGGATGTAAACAATATGAATTTACGACGTTTCGTTTGTGCAACTTAAAGGATACATCATTTTATTTTCAATCTAAATTGCTGCATCCAACTTTATTGGAAATATCAATCAGGGGATATAGTGATAATCCGTTTGTTATAAATAACATCAGATTGGAAGGTGGAAAGATTGACACATTGTTAAAAATGGACTGGTATGGTGATACGGTTATCATTAATTTCAAGCGTTATAAAGCTGCTGCGGGTAATTTGACTTTCAATTGTAGAACGTATTGACAGTACTGCCTACAACAACTAAGGCTTCGTTGTGTGCTAAGCGCTAACTATGAAGCCGCCTGTTGAACGAAACCGGTAAATTATCCGGGTATTTATTGATTATGGAGTTATCTTTTTGTTACTTTATTGTAGTAATTGAAAATCGGGGGGTATTATTTTTTTCAATTTTTTGGTCATTGCTGAGTGATAGACAATGATAGCCAAATTATAATAATTATTTATGACATTTCAAATCAACATAAAAGATAAAAGTGAAACAGACAAGTTAATTAAGATCACACTGTTTAAGAAGGAGATTAGGAAAACTGAACCACATAAACACAATAATTATTTTGAAATCATTTACCTTTCAAAAGGTAGCGGCACGCATGCTATTGATTATACCAAATACAAAGTACAGCCACCCGTTATCTTCTTTGTGCGCAAGGAACAGGTGCATTATTGGGACTTACGCACGGTACCTGAAGGGTATGTATTAATTTTAAAAAAAGGTTTTATAGATAAGAGCCTTGATGTAGAACTGAAAGCATTATTGACTAAAGTAAGCAGTTTTTCTAGTTTGCAGGTAAAAGATACCAGCACCATTAATCAACTCTTTCAGTTGCTCACCAAAGAAAACGATACAACAAATGAAAACCGATTTCCTGTTGTGGAAGGACTGCTAAAAGCCCTGTTAGCAAAAATATTAGAAGTGGCTAAGCCACTTATTAATAACGTGAAAGTAAAGGCAGATATCTTTCAATCATTCATGGAACTACTCTCGCAAAACAAGGAAATAAAAAACAATGTAGCATACTATGCAGGCTTGTTAAATACTACACCGCAAAACCTTAATGCAGTCTGCCGCAAAGCTGTAAATCAGTCCGCAGCAGAAGTGCTTGCAGAACTCATAATCAGTGAAGCTAAACGCTTATTAATTTATACCGATAATACCGTTTCTGAAATCTCCTTTGCCTTAGACTTTAACGACCCTTCTCATTTCGTTAAATATTTCAAACGTTATACTGGGTATACCCCACAGACTTTTCGAAGCCAGTAACCCCAGTGCCACAGTATTTTCAAATATACCATGCTTAATTAATTTCATGTACCATCTTTGTTAAGTGATATATTGTTTTTCACACCCTAAAAATCATAATGAACAATACTTTAAAATATTTATTTTACTTGTATTGTATGCGGTAAGCAATTCATTTCTTAGATGGCTTGACTAATTTAAAAAATTAAGTTATGGATCGTAGAAAATTTATTAAATCAGCCGGGTTAGCAATACCCATTGCAAGTAATTTGCCAATGAGTAGTTTAGTGCATAGTGAACCTAATATCCACAAATTCTCGTCAGTAGCAAAGGATGTAACACTACAGGATGAAAAAGCAGATTATACAATTCATATCGGCACAGGTTTGGTAGAGGTAGGCACACAGCATATTATTTCTACAACTACATACAATGGAGAGTTTCCGGGTCCTTTATTGCGCTTTAAAGAAGGGCAAAAGGCAATAGTAGATATTTATAATGATACTGATACACCTGAACAATTGCATTGGCATGGGCAGTTTTTGCCTACTGATGTTGATGGAGCTGCAGAAGAAGGCACCCCTTATATCCCTGCTCATGGGATGCGCCGTGAAGTTTTTGTACCTAAGCCAGCCGGTTTTAGGTTTTATCATACGCACTTGGTAGCTGGAGCTAATGTAAATGTCGGGCAATACTCCGGGCAGGTGGGCCCTGTTTATATTGAACCAAAAAATGAACCTGGCAATTATGATCGTGAAGCATTTATTATACTTAAGGAGTTTGAGCCTTACTTTATGCGGGGCGGCGATATGGCTATGGATTTCCTCACTGGTGAATCAATTCCCAATTTAGCAGCCATACAGGAAAAAGCCGAAAAGAAATCTCCAATTAAAACAAAAGGGTATGAAGTTGGGTATAATATTTTTACTATCAATGGCCATCAGCTCGGTCATGGTGAGCCTATTCGTGTTAAGGAGGGCGAAAGAGTACTATTCCATATACTTAATGGGAGTGCCACTGAAATCAGAAGCCTTGCATTGCCAGGTCATAGTTTTAAAGTGGTGGCTTTGGACGGGAACCCGGTACCAAATCAACGACAAGTTCCTGTGTTATGGCTGGGTACCGCTGAGCGAATATCTGCAATTGTAGAGATGAGAAATCCTGGTATATGGGTTATGGGCGATTTGTCTGATGATGACAGAAGTAACGGTATGGGTATTGTGATAGAATATGCAAACCATACAGGGAAACCACAATGGAAAACACCGGCACCATTTAAATGGGATTATACAATTTTTGGGAATGATCGTGGAATAGTAAGTCCGCCTGATGAGGTAATAAATTTGTTGTTTGCTAAACAAAATGCTGCTGAAAATGGGTTTAATAGATGGACTATAAACGGTGTTGCTTTTAACATGATGGATATGTCGCCTACGTTTCATCTGCAACAAGGGAAGCGGTATCGTTTGCACATGCGAAATGCTTCAGATGATATTCATCCGATGCATCTACACCGGCATAGTTTCGAGATTACAAGAATTGGAGGTAAGTCAACAACAGGTATTATAAAAGATGTTGTTATGTTTGGTGGTTTTCAAGAAATGCATCTTGATTTTACAGCAGATAATCCGGGATTAACTTTAATGCATTGCCATATGCAACTTCATATGGATTTTGGTTTTATGTGTTTGTTTAATTACAAATAAAATAAATTTTATAATTATGTTTTATAAAATCATTCATTCAGATAATGCAACAACTACAATTATTATCAGGTTAATGGTGGGAACAGTATTTCTTTCGGAAGGGATACAGAAATTTTTATATGCAGATGCTTTGGGCGCAGGCCGTTTCGCAAAAATAGGTTTACCCAATCCTGATTTTTTAGGTCCGTTTGTGGGCAGTTTCGAAATAATTTGCGGCACACTGGTTTTAATAGGTCTGTTTACAAGGTTGGCAGCTATTCCTTTACTCATTATCATGTTAGTTTCAATTGCAACTACAAAAGCAGAACTTTTACACAATAATGGCTTCTGGTCAATGTTGCATGATAGCCGTACAGACTGGTCAATGTTTTTGGGAAATATTTTCTTAATCATCAAAGGAGGTGGCAAATGGTCGATCGATAAACAAATTGAAAAACAAAAATGGAAATAATTATTTTATCAGTAGCCGCATTTATAGTAGCCATACTTACTTTTTTTTCCGGGTTTGGTTTAGGTACTATCCTTACCCCAGTATTTATGATTTTCTTTCCGGTAGAGGTAGCTATTACATTAGTTGGAATAGTTCATTTATTCAATAATATTCTTATTGCAGGAATGGTTGGTAAAAGTGCAGATAAAACAGTTTTGATTCGATTTGGTATCCCTGCAACACTTGCATCATTAGCAGGTGCATGGCTCCTGATGAATATTTCAAATCTTCCTGACCTTTATTCCTATACTATTTGTGAAAAAATATTTGAGGTAAAGCCTGTAAAATTAATCATTGCAAGTTTACTTATCGGCTTTGCACTGTTCAACATTATCCCATCTTTAAAGGCAATCCAGTTTAGCAGAAACAAGCTGCCAATTGGTGGTTTACTAAGTGGTTTTTTTGGCGGACTTTCCGGCCTTCAGGGAGCATTAAGAAGCGCTTTTTTAATTAAATCAGGCTTAACAAAAGAAGCATTTATTGCATCTGCGGCAGTCTTATCTGTTTTTGTAGATATCACAAGGCTTTCTGTATACGCAACGAGATTTTCAGAAACCAGCCTCCATGAAAATTTGAGTTATGTTTTTGCAGCAACATTTGCTGCATTAAGCGGTTCTTTAATTGGTAAAAGAATTCTTAAAAAAATTACCCTAAAGTTTATACAGGTAACAATAGCTATTATGCTTTTTCTTATTGCCATTGCTTTGGGTGCAGGGCTTCTTTAATAATTAAAATAAATTTAAATATATAATAATGAAATTATATAAAAGTGTAAAAATTAGTTATTGTTTGCTATTACTGCTGCTGCACCTTGAAGGGTTTGCACAACAACCACAAACAACACTGCCTCAATTGTTGCAATTAGCAGAAAAAAACTATCCTTTACTCAAATCGAAAATGTTGGATGTTAAAGCTACCCAAGAAGGTATAAATATAAGCAAGAATACTCTGATTCCTTCTATAGATGCATCCTACCAAGTAGACTATGCCACTTACAATAATATTACCGGTATGGCATATCCGCAATTTATTATGCCTATCAGTGGGCCGCCATCTTCCTCGAATAATATGAATGGTGTATTTGGCAGTGCTACAAGTCTTTTGCTTAATTGGCAGCCCATCACATTCGGTCAGCGAAAAGCTCAGATTGATTTTGCTAAAGCGGGCTTGCAATACGCCAATGCTGATGCCGAAAATGAAATATTTCAACACAAAATAAAAGTAATCTATGCCTATCTTGATGTAATAACGGCTGCAGAGTTGGTAAAAGTGTATCAGAATAATTTACAAAGAACAGAGGTAAATCTACAGGCAGTTCGATCGCTTGTTGTAAATGGTATAAGGCCTGGTGTTGATACCGAATTATTCAAGGCCGAAAATTCAAAATCAAAAGTTGAATTACTGAACAGTCAAAAATATAAAGAACAAACCCTCATCTATTTAACTCAGCTACTTGCAACAGATAATTATGTTACTGTTGCCGATACTTTTTTCTTTTCCAAACTTCCTGTAACAAATTTTAGTGCCGATTCAGTTAAAAATCCACTGATTCATTTATACAACTCCAATATTGCTATCGGTTTTGCCCGTAAGAAGGTACTTTCAAAAACTACTATGCCAACCTTGGGCATATGGACTACACTTTATGCAAGAGGTTCTGGTGTTGCATACAATGGTACGGTAAAAGCTGCAGAAGGCCTGGGCTTTCAAAGTATAAATTACGGTATAGGTTTACAGATAAGCTTACCCCTTTTACAATCTGCAAGAATTCGACCACAGTTGCAGCAACAGAACTTTCTGATACAATCAAATCAGGAAAAACTTAACGAAATTCAATTGCAATTGAAAAAACAAAATGCATTGGCAGATACTTCGCTCAATAGTGCATTTGCCATTGCAAAAGAAAGCCCTTTGTTTTTAGAATCTGCCAGGTTTTCATACAATTCTATGCAATCCCGTTACAAGTCTGGCCTTGCTACAATTTCAGATTTTATGCAGGCCCAATATGCTTTGATAAAGGCAGAAATAGATTATAAGCTTTCATACATGAGCGTTTGGAAAGCTTTCTTATATAAAGCAGCCGTGAATGGAGACATTAACTTATTTATCAATCAGGCTAACTAAAAACAAATTATGAATTTACTAAAAGGAGCATTGCAAAAACCCGTTACTATTGTAGTAGTTATATTAGCTATCCTGTTTTTTTCATATTTGGCTATTAAAAAAATGAGGGTCGATATTTTCCCTCAGTTAGGATTGCCAACTGTTTATGTGGCTCAACCTTATGGCGGATTATCACCAGAACAAATGGAAGGTTTTGTTACTTCTTATTACGAATATCATTTTTTATACGTAACCGGTGTTAAGTTTGTAGAATCGAAATCTATTCAGGGAGCAGCGCTCATTAAAATACAATTTAATGAAGGCACTGATATGAGCCAGGCAATGGCAGAAGTGGTAGGTTATGTAAATAGGGCAAAAGCCTTCATGCCACCTGGAACCGTGCCGCCATTTATTACCCGTTTTGATGCGGGAAGTGTGCCGGTTGGAGAATTGGTCTTTACTTCTAAAACCAGAACATTAGGTGAGATATCTGATCTTGCACTTTTCAGGGTACGGCCTATGTTTGCTACGCTTCCGGGAGTATCTGCCCCACCTCCTTTTGGTGGCAATCAGAAAACAGTTATAGTAAATGTTGATCCAAATAAAGTAAGGGAATATAATCTTTCACCTGATGAGATAGTTCAGGCATTAGCAAAAGCAAATAGCATTACACCTGCTGGTAATATAAGAGAGGGAGACAAAACTTTAATTACGTCTCAGAATGCAGTTGTCAATAATGTGCAGGAATTGGCAAATGTGCCCATTAGGATAGGCGCAGGGCCAACTGTTTACATTCGGGATATTTCCAGTGTAAATATTGGTTCAGATATAACTACAAGTTATGCTTTGGTAAATGGCAAACGTTCCGTTTACATCCCTGTTACCAAACGCTCAGACGCTTCTACCTGGGATGTGGTTCAAAGAGTAAAAGCGGCTCTGCCAGATATGCAGGCAGCAGTACCCAGCGATATTAAAGTGGCTTATGAATTTGACCAGTCTGGTTATGTAATCAACTCAGTAAAGAGTCTTTCATTTGAAGGTGCTCTTGGAGCCATACTAACAGGGTTGATGGTATTACTTTTTTTAGGCGACCAAAGAAGTGCCTTAATTGTTGTGTTAACTATTCCGATGTCAATTTTGTCAGCGATTATATTGTTGAACTTGTTTGGTCAAACTATCAATATAATGACGTTGGGAGGGTTGGCGTTAGCTGTTGGTATTCTGGTGGATGAGGGAACGGTGACAATTGAAAATATTCATCGGCATTTGGAGATGGGTAAATCTAAAGGTAAAGCTATTCTTGATGGTTGCAGGGAAATTTTTATTCCCAAACTGCTAATCCTGCTTTGCATTCTTTCAGTATTTGTACCATCCCTTTTTATGAGTGGGGTTCCCGAAGGAATGTTCCTTCCTTTGTCGTTGTCAGTTGGCTTTGCGATGATTTCCTCATTTCTTATTTCAAATACAATTATTCCCGTATTCTCAAATTGGATATTAAAAGGCAATCAGTTTAATCATTCAGGCAGCCACAAAGAAACTCGCTTTGAAATATTTCGCCATAAGTATATTGTTTGGCTGGAACAATTTATTAAAGGAGCAAAATGGAAATCCATGGCTTATGTTTTAGGTTCAATGGTTTTAGTAGTAATCTTATTTTCATTAATAGGTACGGATATATTTCCAAAAGTAGATGCAGGGCAGGCACAAGTTAGGTTGAGAATGCCAACCGGAACCCGAATAGAACGAACTGAAAGTGCTACACAAAAACTTTTGCATTTAGCAGATAGTATAACGAAAGGGAATATAGCAGCTAGTTCTGCTTTTATTGGCACACAACCTTCTAGTTTTCCAATTAACCTTGTTTACTTATGGACAAGCGGCCCGCAGGAATCTGTAATTAAAATCAACCTTAATAAAGAGGCAGGTATTGGTATTGAAAATTTTAAAGAACAAATGAGAGAAGCAGTGCACCAATCACTTCCTGATGCAACAATATCTTTTGAGCCAGGTGATTTAGTAGAGCAAGTTTTAAACTTAGGTTCCAGTAACCCAATTGAAATTGCAGTATTGGGCAGAGATCTTTCTCAATCAAGAGTAATTGCGGAAAAATTAAACAATAAATTGAAAAGTATTACTTATTTAAGAGATGTTCAAATTGCAACACCATTAGATTACCCAGAAATTAAAATAGACATTGATAGAGTGAAAGCAGGCCAATTAGGGTTAACTGTTGATCAAATCAGCAAATCAACAGTGGCAGCCACTTCATCAAGCCGATTTACGCAACCCAATTATTGGTTAGATAAAAGTTCGGGGATAGCTTATCAGGTGCAGATAGAATACCCGCAATACAAAATAAACAGTAATGAACAACTGGGACTGGTACCTGTTTCGGGCAATATTGGTAACCCTGTTTATTTAAGAGATGCTGCCTCTATGCAAAGAATTACTACGCCAGGTGAATATGACCGCATTAATCAGCAACGCTTCATTACTATTACTGCCAATATTAATAATAAAGACTTAGGTACAGCCCTTAAAGAAGTAAATGTTAAAATAGCCTCTTTAAGTCAGCTTCCACAAGGTGTAAAAATAATGGTAAGGGGCCAATCAGAATTACTCCATGAAACCATGAGTGAACTACAATCGGGGTTATTGATTGCTATTATAGTGATTTTTTTAATGTTAGCAGTAAACTTTCAGTCATTTAAACTTTCACTTACTATTCTTTCCATCATACCTACAGTAGTAGCGGGATCTATATTGTTGTTATTGTTAACTGGAAAAACATTAAACATACAATCCTATATGGGTACTATTATGGCTGTTGGTGTAGCAGTAGCCAACGCAATTTTGTTTGTTACAAATGCAGAACTCCATCGTAAACGAGATTTTTCATCCGGCTTTACTCTCAGTGCTACGTTTAACCGCTTGCGACCTATATTAATGACAAATATTGCTATGATTGCCGGGATGATACCTATGTCTTTGGGTATAGGAGAAGGTGGCGATCAGTCTGCCCCTTTGGCAATAGCAGTAATAGGAGGTTTGATATTCTCTGCTGTTAGTACACTCATATTCTTACCAATGATATATTCTTATGTAGTTGGGAATCAACCTTACAAAAACCTTTCGTTTGACCCCGAAGACGAAAATAGTATTTACTATGAAGCAGGCAATACAAATAATTCATCTTTATAAACCAACATTAGCATGAAAAATATTAAAGGCATATTGATTTTTACCATTGCAACTTTTGCACTTGCAATGGGTTGTAAAAACAAAGAAAACAGATTACAAATGCCAACAGCTATAACAGATTCAGTTGCAGCTTTTATTTTGAAAAAAGAAACCTTCAACAAGGAAGTTTCCTTCCCCGGCGAATTTCTTCCATTAGAGAAGGCCGAAATATATACTAAAGTACCCGGTTATATTAAAACCCTGAAAGTAGATATTGGAGATTGGGTTCAGGAAGGACAAGTTTTAGCGGTTTTGGAAGCACCTGAAATAATTGCCAATTATGCACAAAATCATTCTGATGTTCAAACAGCACGGTCAAAATATATGGGAAGTTTGGATGCATACAATCGTACCTTGAATGCAGCAAAAGTAGAGGGTACAATTGCAGCAGGGGAAATAGAAAGAATCAAAAGTCAGATGTTGGCAGATAGTGCGACATTAGAAGCTGCAAAATACAGGCTTAATGCTTATGCACAATTAAAAAATTACCTGATAATTCGTGCTCCCTTCAACGGTATAGTAACCCAACGAAATGTTGATCCCGGCACATTGGTGGGAACAGGAAATACCAATCCTATTTTGATAGTAGAAAATAATAGTATCCTTCGTTTACGCTTGCCCGTACCGGAGGCTTATGTCTCAGCTAACGTAGAAGGCGCTTCTGTTAAGTTTACAGTCGATGCTTATCCAGATGTTTTATTCAAGGCTAAACTATCCAGAAAATCAGGTGCTTTAAATCTTACTAATAGAACGGAAATCTGGGAATTTCTTTATGTAAACAAAGAAAATCAATTAAAACCAGGCATGTTTGCAAATGCTATCTTAACATTTTACAGGTCAACACCTTCTTTTATGGTACCTTCTACTGCAATTGTAACCAATCAGGAAAAACGTTTTGTTATCCAGTTGAAAGATGGGAAAACAGAATGGGTGGAAGTTCGCAATGGGATTTCTGTGGAAAATAAAACGGAAATTTTCGGTAACTTATCGGAAGGTGATACTTTATTAGTTAACGGAACAGATCAAATAAATACAGGAATTAACCTGAACCCAAAATTTCAATAAAAATATACATAACGTGTTGTGCTATTAAAATATGTTTTCGTTTGAAACTCATTGCCTAATGGTGTTTTAGTAAACTATGTATAACTAATGGTTGTTGAGCCAAGTTTATTGAAACCTAAGTCCAGTATGATTTTCAGAGCGTAATAGCACAACGCGTTATAAATAATGATTTAGTGTTTGTTTAGAAAAAATAGATGTTTGAATAATGTATTCATTTCATTCGTTTATAGAGTTCTACAAATTGCCAAATAAATAGACGTTTCTGTTTTTGTTAAAATGAGTAATGTATTATTTAATACATGTTAATTGCCATTCAAAACTATAAACCTACCATATTAGCCGGTACAACCCATTCATCAAACTGCTCAGGAGTAACATAGCCTAATTTTACCGCCATTTCTTTTAAAGTAGTGCCTTCTTTATGTGCTTTTTGCGCAATTTCAGCGGCTTTGTAATAGCCAATTTTGGTGTTTAAAGCAGTAACCAGCATTAATGAATTGTCTACATGCTTTTTAATATTGGCTTCAATAGGCTCAATGCCGATGGCGCATTTGTCATTAAAACTTACACAGCCTTCGCCAATTAAACGGGCACTGTGTAAAAAATTGTATACCATCATGGGTTTAAATACATTCAATTCAAAATGACCGGTAGCTCCGCCAATATTAATGGCCACATCATTCCCCATTACCTGTGCAGCAATCATGGTTAAAGCCTCACATTGGGTTGGGTTCACTTTCCCGGGCATGATAGAAGAACCGGGTTCATTGTCGGGAATATGAATTTCGCCAATGCCACTCCGTGGGCCGGATGACAACATGCGTATATCATTGGCAATTTTCATTAAGCTAACTGCTACCGTTTTTAAAGCACCATGTGCTTCAACAATCGCATCATGGGCTGCTAAGGCTTCAAATTTATTTTGTGCAGTAACAAAAGGTAAACCGGTTAATTTCGCTATTTTTTTTGCCACCAATACATCATATCCTTTGGGGGTATTAATACCGGTGCCCACAGCAGTACCGCCTAAAGCCAGTTCACTTAAATGCGATAAGCTGTTTTGAATGGCTTTTAAACCATGTGTAAGTTGTGCTACATAGCCACTAAATTCCTGTCCTAAGGTTAATGGCGTTGCATCCATAAAATGGGTACGGCCAATTTTAACCACATGCATAAATGCCTTACTTTTTTCAGCTAAAGTATCTCTCAGTTTGGTGATACCGGGGATAGTCGTTTCTATCAACATTTTATAAGCTGCAATGTGCATGGCTGTTGGAAAGGTATCGTTAGATGATTGTGATTTATTCACGTCATCGTTCGGGTGTAAAAACTTCTCTTTATCGGTTAATTGTCCGCCTTTTAATACATGTGCTCGGTAGGCAATTACTTCATTTACATTCATATTGCTTTGTGTGCCGCTGCCGGTTTGCCATACTACCAACGGAAACTGGTCATCTAATTTTCCGTCTAAAATTTCATCACAAACAGCACTAATGGCGGTGCATTTCTCTTCCGGTAGAACACCCAACTCAAAGTTGGCCAAAGCAGCAGCCTTTTTTAAATAAGCAAATGCCTGAATAATAGGTTTGGGCATTTGATTAATATCTCTTGCAATATTAAAATTTTCTACGCTTCTTTCTGTTTGTGCACCCCAGTATACATGTGCGGGTACTTTTACCTCGCCCATGGTATCTTTTTCAATTCTGTATTCCATGCTGTATATTTTTTAGGATAATAAAATAACTTTTTGAAGACGGCGCAAAGTTATGACTAAGTTTTATTTGGGTTTAAAAATGTAGGATTTGTTGAAGCATGGAAGATATTGTAGTAATATTAGTATTGCAAAATGAAAAATGTATTATGTTTAAAATATACTTATTCCTTTTTTTATTTGTTTTTTCAACATTTGGCATGTCACAAACCGGTGCAAATGGTTTACAAATATTACCACTACCTTCAAAAGCGCAATTGGTATGGCAGGATCAGTCGTTTTACCTGTTTGTTCATTTTGGTACCAATACATTTTCCAATAAAGAATGGGGTTTGGGTGATGAGCCGGAAAGTGTTTTTAACCCAACAGCATTAGATTGTAATCAATGGGCACGTATTGCCAAAGCGGTGGGTGCTAAAGGCATTATACTTATGGCCAGACACCATGATGGTTTTTGTTTATGGCCAGTAAATTCAGTACACATACGGTGGCCCAAAGTAAATGGCAAAATGGTAGGGGAGATGTTTTAAAAGCCTGTGCTGAAGCCTGTAAAGCAAAAAGTTTAAAGTTTGGGGTGTATTTATCGCCTTGGGATAGGAACCATCCTCAATATGGCACCCCGGCATATAATACTGTATTTGTAAATATTTGAAAGAAATTTTTACAAATTATGGGCATATAACTGAATTGTGGTGGGATGGTGCCAATGGGGAAGGGCCTAATGGGGAAAAACAAATGTATGATTGGCCGTTTTTTCAAAAAACGGTACGTCAACATTCACCTGAAACTCTCATTTTTAGTGATATTGGTCCAGATATTCGGTGGGTGGGCAATGAAAAAGGTATTGCAGGAACTACAAATTGGAATATTTTAGATACCGCCGGATTTACCCGTGGCATAGGTGCACCTCTTCCAGATACTTTACAATCGGGTAATTACAATGGTTGTTGTTGTATACCTGCAGCGTGTGATGTTAGTATCAGGCCGGGTTGGTTTTAGCATGCCAATGAAGATAGTTTGGTAAAAACGCCACAGTAATTGTTTGGTTTGTATGCAAAAAGTATTGGCAGGGGTGCTAATTTATTACTCAATGTGCCACCCAACCGGCAAGGGCGGTTTAGTTCACCCGATTCAGCAGCTTTAATAGGTTTTAAAGCAATGCTTGATAAGGCTTTTAAAACAGAACTCCTGAAAGTTAATGCGGTGGTTAATACGGTGCATCTGAACAAAAAATCTGTGAAAAGAAGATATCTGGGATACAACTATGTTTTTAAAGAACCAATTATGCTGAATTGTATGGTATTGGAAGAAGACATAACAAGCGGCCAGGCCATAAGTAGCCTTATCATTACCGTTAGTTTGCATGGTGAGGTTCAGCAATCTATTGCTATTACCACTGTTGGGCACTGGCGTATGGTTTGCTTCCCCAATTGTAGTGCTACAGAGGTTTCAGTAGTAGTAACCGGTGCAAAAAATTTGCCGTATTTAAAAAATATTGCTGCGTACCAAATACCGGATGATTTATTCCCCTTTATGTTATAAATTTATTTTCCGCTGAATACAGGTTTCCTTTTTTCAATGAAAGCTTGGGTTCCTTCCTGCATATCATCGGTTGCAAAGCAAAAGCCAAAAGCATCAATTTCTACCGCATAACCATCTCTGGCTTCATCAAAAGCGGCATTTACGGCACTAATGCAGGCGCCAATGGCCAAAGGTGCTTTGGTATTGATGTTGGCTAGCAGCTTGTAAGTTTCCGGTAATAATTGTTCGGGTTCAAAAACATGATTTACTATGCCATACTGCAAAGCAGTTTTGGCATCAATCATATTACCGCTGATTAATAATTCAATGGCACGGCCTTTACCAATTAATTGTACCAAGCGTTGTGTGCCACCATAGCCGGGTATTAAACCTAAATTTACTTCAGGCTGGCCAAATTTGGCATTATTAGATGCTACCCTAAAATGGCAGCTCATGGCTAACTCACAACCACCACCTAACGCAAATCCATTGACGGCGGCAATAATGGGCTTTGGGCAGTTCTCAATACGGAAAAAAGTATCTTGTCCGGCTTTAGCCAATGCTTTTCCCTCTTCAACAGACAGGCCTTTAAATTCAGTAATATCGGCGCCGGCTACAAATGCTTTGGTACCTGTACCAGTAATGACTGCAGATAAAATTTCATCGTTGGTATACACTTCATCCAATGCCTTATTCAAATCGTCGAAAACAGCTTTGTTTAAGGCATTCAACTTATCGGGCCGGTTAATAGTAATGGTAAATATGTGGTTGTTTAATTCGGTTAAAATACTAGTATACATCATTTAAAATTTTCGGTGTTCAATGGTCCACTCCTGAATATAATTGGCAATGTCGCTAACAGGTGTACCCGGTGCAAACAATTTGCCAACGCCTAATTGTTGTAGTGTTTTCATATCATCATCGGGAATAATGCCGCCGCCTGTTAGTAAAACATCATGCATTTGTTTTTCTTTCATCAATTCTAGTATACGGGGAAAAACTGTCATGTGTGCGCCACTTAATATACTAACCCCAATGGCATCTACATCTTCCTGTAAAGCAGCATTTACAACCATTTCAGGTGTTTGTCGCAATCCGGTATAAATTACTTCCATCCCGGCATCCCGAAGGGCAGTGGCAATAATTTTGGCACCCCTGTCGTGTCCATCTAACCCCACTTTTGCTACTAATACCCTAATGGGCCTGTTCATTACTGTTGTCATGCAATCGTATTGAATTGTGTTGGCAAAAGTAAGTAAAGCATATTTATTTTATAACTTATCGGTAATAAGGTGCTTTTAACCTGGCTATTCTTTTATCTAACCATGGGTTTAGTTGCGGATTGGCATTTTGAAAAAATATAATTTTTGTACCATTTTCTCTGGCTAACGGATTATTCAGCGAGTCGATTACTGCAAATTTTTCAAAGAAATGAAAAGCAGTGTCGTTTAAATCGGGTAGGTGTTTAGCTATTAGAATAATGTTTTGAATGTGGTAATGATTGGGCATCCATAATAAAAAAGATGCCTCATTGCTATATACTTCAGGTAAGTGGTATTGACTGCCGTAATAATTCATGGCACCTGCAAATGCGTAATTACGGCTGAAAATAAGGGTGGTGCTTTTTTCATTTTCCGGTATGCTATTGTAAAAATTAGCCAATTTAGTGGTAGTGCTTTTCCAGCCTATCATATCGGCAAAATCTTGTGGCAATGGATGCATTTTTTGGTCTTCCCATTTAAATAAACCTGTTTGGTTTAAATGTGTTTGCGAATAATAGCTTGCTAATTTTTCTGGCGTTGCAACAGGTAATAATATTGGCAGTGCAAATAAACCCAATAATATTGAAAAGGCTAATGCAGGATATTTTAACCAACGTGCATGACCTTGCGTAAACTGTTCAAAAGCATAACCGCCAAAGGCAAATAAAATAGGATAAAGTCCTAAGGCATAATAATCCTTTCCATGCATTACTAACAATAAAAAAATCACAGTAAGATAAGCCCATCCAAATAATCTGAATTTTTTTCCTTCAGGTAAAAAGAATACCCAGATTAGTCCGGTAAGCCATATATAAAAACAAGGCAGATTCATGAGTAACTGCCCCGTTAAAAAATCTTTGTAACCTATATGTATTAATTGTGATTGTTCTAGTAATTGCATATGGTGTATAAAAGGAAAGTTGTGCAGGTATTGCCAGATGATATTGGGTAAAAAAATCAGCAAGGCAAGTAATGCAGCTAAATAAATATCCGGTTTGCCGAATACTTTTCTATGTTGGGTGAGCAGCAAACCAATAGCAATACCAATGGCATAAAATGCCACAGAATCTTTGCTCAACAACCCTAAACTCAAGGCAATTCCGCTGAAATAAATCCATTTATTATTTTGTGTAATAATCCATTGCAGCCAGCAAAAGCCAATAGCAGTATAAAAAAATACTTCTAAAAAATTAGGTTGAAATAAATAAAACAAACGTAAGTAACCACCAAAAATAAAAGGCAGCCATCCAAATAATAAAGCCAGGCTCTTGCCACCTAATTGAATAATGATTTTACCTGCCAGAAGAAAGGTACAACTGCCAAATAAAGCAGGCCATATTTTAATCCAGAATATATCATCACCTAACCAATTGGTTATCCATCCCAAAAAAGAAAGCAGGGGCGGTGCTTCTAAATAACCCCAGGCTATATGCATGGCTTCAGCTAAATATAAAAATTCATCGCGGTGGGGTTCATAAAAACTGCTCTGCAAAAAAAATGGAAGCAACAATTGTATTAATGACAGAAAAAACAGGAGTTTATATATAGCCTTCATCTTTTTTGCATTAAGATAAAGCATACTGCTATATTCCTATTCATTTTTTTACAATTATGCCTGCATTAGTTGTAGGGTATGTTTTATCCGGTGAATGGTTGCTTCCCTGCCAATAGCAGCCGCAATATCAAAAACATGCGGCCCAAATTTGCCACCTACCAGCATAATACGAAGCGGTAACATCAGTTCGCCGGGTTTTAGCTGATGTGCTGCAGCCATTTCTTTAAAATCTTTTTCTAAATTTTCTGCATTCCAAATGGTGGCCAATTCTAAATTGCGAATCAGTTCTGCAAAAAATTGTTGTTTGGCTGAGTTCCATTTTCCAGCAATGGAGGCCGTATCTATATGTTCCGGATGTTTGAAGAAAAAGGCAGATTGCTCCACAAAATCCGGTAATACCTGGCAACGTTCTTTCATCAATTCCATTACTTTATGCAAATAAGCATCATCTGCTATGGTAATACCTGCTTTAACAAAATAGGGTTTTACTTTGTCTGCATACTGTTGTACAGGTAATTGTTGTAACCAGCTATGGTTAAACCATTTGGCTTTTTCATAATCGAATTTTGCGCCGCCTTTGTGTATTCGTTCAATCGAAAATTTTTCAATCAGTTCCTGTAATGAAAATATTTCTTGTCCGCTACCATCATTCCAGCCCAGCATGGCCAGCATATTCACAAAAGCTTCGGGTAAAAAACCACGTTCTTTAAATCCGGTAGTAGTATTGCCGGTGGCGGGGTCAGTCCAATCCATGGCAAATACTGGGAAGCCCAATCTTTCCCCGTCGCGTTTGCTGAGCTTTCCATTACCATCGGGTTTTAATATCAACGGTAAATGCGCCCATTGTGGCATCTTATCTAATCCAAACAAATATTTCCAAAGCAATATATGTACCGGTGCGCTGGGTAGCCATTCTTCTCCTCTGAATGCATGGGTAATTTGCATTAAATAATCATCAACCACAACTGCAAGGTGATAGGTAGGCATGCCATCTGCTTTCAATAAAACTTTATCATCACTTAAACCGGTATTAAATTCAACAGTTCCTCTAATTAAATCATGGCAGGTAACCGTTTCGTTCTCCGGCATTTTAATACGTATTACATAAGGTGCATTGCCGGCCAATTTTTCTAACACAGCTTCTGGGTTTAAAGTAAGCGAATTGGTGCATTGCCTGCGGGTTTGATGATTGTATTGAAAGTTAGGAATTGCTTTACGTTGAGCATCTAAGGCTTCGGGCGTATCAAATGCATAATAGGCATAGCCTTTTTCAACTAATTGTAAGGCATATTGTTTATAAATGTCTTTTCTTTCACTTTGTCTGTATGGCGCAAATGGGCCACCGTTAACAGGGCTTTCATCCGGTTTTAATCCGCACCATTGTAAACAGTCAAATATATATTGTTCAGCCCCTTCTACAAAGCGGGTTTGGTCGGTATCTTCTATTCTTACAACAAAAGTGCCCTTGTGTTGCCTGGCAAATAAATAATTAAATAATACGGTGCGTACACCTCCTAAATGTAAACCACCGGTGGGCGATGGGGCAAAACGAACCCTTACTTTTTTATTCTCCATGCTGCAAAGATAATACTGCCGCTTACTTTCTGTACTGATAAAAGTATTTAGAAATATCTTTGTACCATGTACTTTGTAAAAACACCCTGGTGGTTAAGTAAATTGTATCCGGCATTAACCTGGCGTATTCCGGTAAAGGAAAAAACTTTATTTTTAACTTTTGATGATGGCCCGGAAATAGCAGCAACACCTTTTGTATTAAATGTTTTGAAACAATACCATGCAAAAGCTACTTTTTTTTGTTTGGGAAAAAATGTAGCAGAATATATCGAAATCTATGAACGAATACTTGCAGAAGGTCATGCTGTTGGTAACCATACCTTCCGGCATTTGAACGGATGGAAAACCAATAATACGCTTTATTTTAATGATGTTTTTGAAGCTGCTAAATATATTGATTCCAACTTATTCCGGCCACCTTATGGGCGCATTACCCGTTTTCAGGCCGGTATATTGCAACGTCCTGCCAATTCATCCATGCAAAGAACATTTCGTGTAATTATGTGGGATGTGCTGAGTGGCGATTTTGATACCCGGATTTCATCTGTTGAATGTTTGGCGAATGTGGTAACCCATGCGCAACCCGGCTCTATCATTGTATTTCATGATAGTGTAAAAGCATTTCCACATTTAAAAAATGTATTGCCAAAGGTGTTGGCTCATTTTACCGAAAAAGGATATCAGTTTAAAACTATTCCTTTATAAAAAAATGGCCAGAGTAAATACTCCGGCCCTGTTTATTCCGTACCCTATGAAAACAAAATTTAATTTGTTCTTTTTAACTTTTTTCTGACGGACAATCGCAACACTTAAACGTTGCCTGTTCATTATTATTGTGAAAAAAATAATTTTTTTATGCTGCTGATTGATACACACACCCATTTGTATGTTGAAGAATTTAATGAAGACAGAGATGCTGTTGTGCACCGTGCCATTGCTTCCGGAATTACAAAAATGTTTTTACCTGCCATAGATGCTGCTACTTACAGCGCTATGATGGATATGGAAAAAAAATATCCGGGAAATTGTATTTCGATGATGGGACTGCATCCCTGTTCAGTAAACGAATCGGTTAACAATGCCCTGCAAATTGTAGAAGAATGGCTGAACAAAAGGCCTTTTGCGGCAGTTGGTGAAATTGGACTTGATTTTTATTGGGATAAAACTTTCATGCGACAGCAATATCAGGCATTTGATTTGCAAATGCAATGGGCGCTCGAAAAAAAATTACCCATCGTAATTCATACCCGCAATGCCATGCAGGAAACCATCAATCGCGTAAAGCCATTTGCACAGAAAGGGTTAACCGGGATTTTTCATTGTTTTAGTGGTAGTTATGAAAGTGCCAAACAAATAATTGATATGGATTTTATGTTGGGTATTGGTGGGGTGCTCACTTATAAAAATGCGGGTTTACCTGCTGCATTAGAAAAAATACCGGTTGAACACATGGTTTTGGAAACGGATGCCCCTTATTTAACCCCGGTTCCTTTCCGTGGCAAAAGAAATGAAAGTAGTTATTTACAATATGTAGCAACATATTTGGCTACCATTAAAAGCCTTACTTTAGAAGATTTGGCCGCTATCACAACAGCGAATGCTGAAAAAATATTTCATGTGTAACAAGGAACAACTATTTTTGCCGCCCGGTAAATGGATTCAATTTGGTATTTTTAATACCGGCTGAGCCACTCCGGTTGTGCTGCTGTTGCGTCGCAATCCGTTCATCTGCAACAAGCACAGCAGCAAATGGCATTATACAGAGGGGTGTCCGAGTGGTTGAAGGAGCACGCCTGGAAAGTGTGTATACGGGAAACCGTATCGAGGGTTCGAATCCCTTCCCCTCTGCTTTTATCTTTCGTTGTTTTCCTTGAATTTCCTTCTTCTTCAATATTAATTTTCAGTTAATTTTTTAGTACATAAACAGCTTAAAAGCATTGTTCCAAGTTATTTTGATGAAATTATAATAAACTTAATAAACTTAATAATTGCTTAATACTAAATCTTCTTTAACTGTTATTCTCACCAATACTTTTGCGCCAAACAAAGCCATTGTTTGTGAAGAAAATAATTTTATTACTCATTCCTTGTTTCTTTTTTATTGCAGTGGTTGCACAAACAGTAACCATTCAGGGTAAAGTAACCGGAAGTAAAAATGAACCTTTAACAGGCGCTACCATTACTATTAGCGGCGATATGCAAATGGTAATTAAAACCAATGTAGATGGGATTTTTTCTTTTAAAGCTATTCCCGGTAAAAAATATACACTTCAAATTGCATATGTGGGCTATCAGACTAAAACCATTACCGATGTTAATGCCGGCAGCAATACCGATCAGCTTTCTGTTCACTTAATGGATGCCGGTAATAATTTAGGCGATGTTACCGTAAAAGCCTCCTCCAGAACACAAGCTAAAGTAGAAACCATAAACAGTGCTATTCAATACCAAAAAAATACGGCAGTAGTAGCACAGGTTCTTTCTGCAGAAGCCATTAAACGTACACCCGACCGCAATACAGGTGAGGTGTTGAAACGTATTCCGGGATTATCGGTTATTGATGGCCGTTATTTGGTAGTTCGCGGTTTAGCCGATCGTTACAATCAGGCCATGCTAAATGGTATTTTATTGAGTAGTACTGAACCCGATCGTAAAACTTTTGCTTTTGATATTTTTCCTTCTAACATTATTGATAATATTATTATCAATAAAACATTTTTGCCTGAATATTCAGGTGAGTGGGCCGGTGGATTGGTGCAAATTACCACCAACGATGTACCATTAAAAAAGTTTATGGAAGTACAAGTGGGTACCGGTTTTAATACCCAAACCATTGGTCATGATTTTTATAATTATAAAGGTGGCAAACTCGATTTTTTAGGATTTGATGATGGTACCCGTGCTTTGCCTGCCGGCCTTCCTTCTAAATCGGTGTTTAATGAATTAACACCTGAACAAAAAACCACCTATGGAAAATTATTTGAGAATGTATGGACAGCCAATCCACAAAATAATACCCTCCAATTAATATCTAAAAACTTTAGAGTAGCAGGTGGTTTTAATACAGCAATGGGTAACCGTAATAAACTGGGGTGTGTGTTTGCATTAAACTATAATTTAACCCCACGCCGTATCTTTTTTAAAAATAGAATTTTTTCATTTTCCAATAATCAGGCAAGCGTAAATTTTGATTATTCCAACAACAAATATGCTAACGATGTGTTATGGGGTGCATTGGGTTCATTAACATTGCAATTGGGTAATTACAATAAACTATCTTGGAAAAATATTTTCAACGTAAATACATCTGATTATACTACAGGCAGAACCGGGAAAGATTTTGAAAGCAACTCAACTATAGGCGATAATATTCGTGCATCTGAACTGGCGTTTAAAGCCAATACTTATTACAATACCAACCTTTCCGGAGAACATTTTATACCAGCTCTGAAAGTAAAATTAGATTGGTTTGGCAGCTTTGCTATTTTAGATCAATACATTCCCGATCAGCGGCGTTTGCAATATAATCAGGAAGATCCATCTATTCCTTCATCACCTTACGCATTGTTAATCAGTGCCTCAAAAACCTCGCAACGTAGTGGCAGCAGGTATTACGGGTTTTTAAATGATTATATTTATACAACAGGTGCCAATATTACCAAATCATTACGTTGGAACAATCAATTACAAAATATAAAAGCCGGTTACTTTTTTCAGGTAAAAGATAGGTTGTTCGATTCACGCCCATTTGCAATTTATTTACCTGTCGATAATCCGACACTTCGTTTAGAGGATCCATCGGTTGTTTTTAGCGCTCAAAATTTTGGAAATGGTACCGATAATAAATTTGCTTTTAATGAAATATATGATATTCGTTACCGCTATTTAGCCAACTCTATTTTAAATGCAGGTTTTTTACAAATCGATAACCAATTACTGCACAACAAACTGCGTATTATTTGGGGTGCCAGGGTTGAGAATTTTGATCAGTTATTGGGCAGTGTACGCAAAACCGATCCCCGTTATCTTCATACCGAAAAATTAGATGTGCTACCCGGCTTAAATGCTACCTATAAATTAACTAACGCTGTTAATCTTCGTTTAGCAGGCTCGCAAACTGTTATCCGCCCAGAGTTTAGAGAGTTGTCTTCTTTTTCATTTTATGATTTTGATTTAGGTGCAACTATTACGGGTAATCCTAATTTGCCCCGTACCAAAGTAACCAATTTTGATTTGCGCTATGAGTTCTATCCTAAAGCAGGTGAAATATTGAATGTAGGTGTATTTTATAAATATTTTCAAAATCCTACTGAGCTTTATTTTAATAATACAGGCGCAGGTAGTTCAGGTACCTTTAATTATATTTCTCCTGATGATGCGCAAAGTTTTGGTGCTGAAATTGAATTTAGAAAGCGCTTAGACTTTACCACTGCGCTCAAAAACTTTACAGTACAGGGTAACTTGTCTTACATCTACAATCGTGTGCCAAGTTTAGGCAGGCCCATGCAGGGACAAAGTCCTTACTTGTTGAATATTGGCTTGCAATATGATGTTCCATCAATCGGACTGAATACCACCCTACTTTTCAATCAAATAGGCCGCCGAATTTATTATGTGGGTGGCAGCGATAATCCACCGGTATGGGAAGCGCCAAGGCCTTTATTAGACATGCAGATTGCCAAAAAAGTACTAAAAAACAGAGCAGAAATTAAATTAAATATTTCTGATATCATTAACCAGGAAGCACGTTTTTATCATGATTTGAATGATAATAAAAAATACGATGCAGGTATTGATGCACTGGCTATCAGAAAAAAATATGGAACCAATGTAACCTTATCATTTGCTTATACAATTCTTAAATAAAAAAACAGAAAACACATTTCTAAACCAAATCTTCATCACGTATGAAACAAACTATTTTATTCATGGCTACGGCACTTTTAGTGATAACCGGTTGCCGCAAAATTGAAATGGATGGGGGCACCACCATCAATCCTAATCCTGCACCAACACCGGGGGTGGAAAATACTATTTTAGAAGGTAGAATTAAAGTAAATACTACTTTAAAAGCCAATTATACCTATAAATTAAGAGGATTGGTGTATGTAACTGAAGGTGCCATTTTAACCATTGAGCCGGGTACTAAAATTGTAGGCGAATTAAACAAAGCAGGCGGATTAGTTATTACACGGGGATCTAAAATTATTGCCGATGGAACTGCCGATAAACCCATTGTATTTACATCTGAATCGCCCAATCCGCAACGTGGCGATTGGTCGGGTGTTGTTTTATTAGGTCAGGCGCCCACCAATGCTTCTTTTAATGGACAGACAGGTGTAGGTGAAATTGAAGGCGGTATTAATAATGCTGATGGTTTGGGCTTGTATGGTTTAGGTTCCAGTTCAAATCCTGCTGATAACAGTGGAATTTTACGTTATGTTAGAATTGAATATGCAGGGTATGCATTTTTACCCGATAAAGAAATTAATGGTTTAACTTTTGGTGGTGTAGGAAATGGCACTGTGGTAGATTATGTGCAGGTATCTTATGCCAACGATGATTCATTTGAGTGGTTTGGCGGTACTGTAAATTGCAAACACATGATTTCTTTTAGAACATTAGATGATGATTTTGATACGGATAACGGTTTTCAGGGAAAAGTGCAGTTTGGTATTGCCCTGCGTGATAGTGCTGTAGCCGATATTTCGAAAAGTGAAGCTTTTGAAAGCGATAACGACGCAAATGGTAGTACGTTATTACCTCAAACAAATGCTGTTTTTAGTAATATGACTGTTTTAGGGCCTAAAGCACAATTAAATAATAAAGGCAATAGTTTGTTTTTGTGTGGTGCACAAATCAGAAGAAATTCCAGTATCAGCATCATGAATTCTATTATTGCCGGATGGCCGCAGGGTTTGTTGATTGATGCCAGCAAAGGCACTCCAACCGATTTAAACATTACAGCTGCTACACCCAGCCTCTATGTTCAAAATACCATCATTGCAGGTTGCACTGCACCGGTAAAATATGCACCATCCACCACTGCACCTACCGGTGCAACAGATGCTTCTATTTTAAGTTGGTTTAATACTGCTGCCAATGGCAACGCAATTTTAGATAACAATAGTGATGTGGCTTTAGGCGATCCATTTAATTACAGTTCACCCGATTTCAATCCTACTGCAGCTTCTCCTGCTAAATCGGGTGCTGCTTTTGGTAATCCCAAATTAAATGCCTGGTTTACACCGGTGGCTTATATAGGTGCTTGTGCACCCGGAGATACCTGGTGGAAAAGCTGGACTAAATTCAACTAATATAAAATACTTTAACAAACAGCCTTGTATCGTACAGGGCTGTTTGTGTTTATGAAATATTTAATGTATTTAGCATGAGAAATGTTGCTTTCTTTTTTTTGATAAGCATTGTTTTGCTAAGTTGTGCTGACAAAAAACCATCTGCCAATTCTGTGAAAGATACAATTGCATTAATGCCTGTACATTTAATGGATAGTATTCAAAATGTATTTGGCAATGAAAACTGGCGGATAGTGAATGGAAAGGATACCACCTATCAGTATTTTAGCCGGCGAAACGATCTGTTGATTCATGTATACCAATATAAAATGCAGCACGGCGATTCAGTTCAATCGGTTTTAAATAAAATTTATTGTACACCGAAAGGCATACTCTGGCAGCAGGATACTGATACCTTTCAACTATTGAATGCAAAACAGAATAGCAACACTTGGGTACATCATTCAGATACTCTGCAATATCAATTGATATTGTCTGTTACTATTGAACAACAATTTCAGGGTAAACGTGCAATCATGCAGCAAACTATAAATCTTACCGATTTTTTGGTGCGTAGTCGGTATGATTTTTTACATGGCACCCATTATGCAAATGATACTGCACGATTTAAACGCACAGTAAACAAAAAGACAAAATAGCCTTCTTTTTTAAATTTTGTGTAAAACTGTTTGTAACGTCGTTTTTTATACTTTATATTACCGTTTTGACAAATTAACTATGACATTTGTACGAATGGTTTATTTGGTTATGTTTACCATAACCGGCGGTTATGCTCAGCAGCAAAATGGATTACGATTTGCACTGAATGAATCAGGCAGTCACTATTTTCAATTTACATTTCTAAATCAAACCTGGCTCCGGTTTAACCAAAACAATCCGGGTAGTCTGGGTAGTCTGGTTGAAGGCGAATCGCAAAAAAATACATTTGATATAGGCCTGCGTAGAACGCGGATTCAAATGTTTAGGAAAATAACGGATAGGGCTTTTCTTTACTTTCAATTTGGTCAAAATAATTTTAATGCGCAATATAACAGTAATGGTAACAGAAAAATTGCGGCTTTTTTTCATGATGCATTGTGTGAGTATAGTTTTGCAGAAGATAATACGCTGAAAATAGGCGCCGGTCTTACCATTGCTACCGGCCTTTCCCGGTTTACACAGCCAGGTATAAGTTCTATCCTAACCACTGATGTGCCGGTGTTTGCACAAACAACTGTAGATCAAACCGATATTTTTAGCAGAAAGTTAAGTGTGTATGCACGGGGCCAATTAGGCAAGTTTGACTATCGTTTTATTTTGAGCGATCCTTTCCCAATTACTTCTTCCGTAACTAATTTGCCACCCATTGGTAATGATGCCAACTTTGCTCAAAAAAACATTCATTACGGCAACAGGCTTATATCATCTATCAGTTTTTTGAACAGGAACCACACGCTACACCCTACATGGCAGGAACCTATTTAGGAAAAAGAAAAATTTTTAATGTAGCCATAGGTGGTATTTATCAACTCAATGCAACCTGGCATTTAAATAATAATGGTACAGCCTATCAACCCATGCAACATTTTGCTGTTGAAAGTTTTTTAGATATGCCTCTAAATACACAAAAAGGTTCTGCTATTTCAGCTTATATTGGCTATTTTAATACCAATTATGGTAGTAATTATTTGTGCTATAACGGTATTATGAATCCTGCTAACGGCACTTTATTGAATGCTACTAATAGTTTAACCGGTAATAAAACAGGAAATGAAAAGGGCAAATTTTTGCCTGATGTATTTTCTACATTGGCAAAATATGATAAGTTAAATGGTTTGTATATGCATACCATTAATATAGGTGTTCACTATTTAATAAATGGGCAGCAAGCCAAAATATCTCTCGATTTGCAAAACCGGCCTGTTTACGTTGTAGAAAACAATACCATCAATAACAATGGCAGATTGAATACGTTGACAATGCAGTATCAATTATTTTTTTAATGATTTGTGTACGGTTTGGTATGGATGTGAAAGAATAAAATGTAGATTAATATAATTTGTCTTTTACAGGATGATTAGCCCAATCGGGATCGTATTTTACAAACCAGCTTAGCCATAAGGAACGTGATAACCGCATAATAAAAGGTTGAATAAGAATGATGAGTACAATGGCCGTACCCATCCAATAAAATATACGCATATCATCAATATCGAACGACATGCCAATAAGTACCCACCAGGCAACAAATGTACTCACAAAGAATGCTACTGATAATGCATAGCTAACATAACCTGTACCATAATAAAATCCTTCTTCTACTTCAGTAGGCTGCCCACACACAGGGCATTTTTCATGCATATCCATATTGTGTTTAAAATCATAGGCATTATTGGTAACGAAAATATTGCCCTGTCTGCATCTTGGGCATTTATTGGTAAGCGTGGCAATTAAATAGCCCGGATTTTTTGAATGGTTACGCATATTGTTCAATCATTTTTTACTTAACAAAATACCTGTTCGTTTAGTTGTTGTCAGCTACCGCCATTATAAGCTTCAATACCAACAGCCCTCAGCATATTAACAGCTATACTGCTGGTTGCACCGGTTTCGCACACTAAAATATATATCCTTTTTATCTGCAAAAGTACAGGAATAGCATTTTATATCTGTTCAAAGGGGATATTTATGGTATTTGCTACATGCTCGTTTTGATAAGCTGTACGCGGTCGGAGATCAATTACAATGGCACCATTCAGAAAAAAAGTTTTCAAATAACTATCTGTTGGTATTAGTTTCTTTCGTAAAGTAAAAAGTTTCATTCGCACAAATTCATTTACTGCAAAGTTGAAAATGAATCCATGTAAAAAATGTGACAAATGTTACTTTGCTAAATCATTTCTTTATGAAAAGTTTCTTTTAACTCAATTGTATTTCTTGAAAGGCTTAGTAAATTCTTTTGTTCAAGTTTTTTTAACAATCTTGAAATAACTTCTCTTGATGAGTTCAACTCATCTGCTATTTGCTGGTGCGATAAATTAATTTGATTGCTTTTGTGTGCTTTGGAGTAACGCTTCAGATAAAAAATTAATCGCTCATCCATATTTCTGAATGCAATATGATCAATTAATAACAACAGTTCTTCAAAGCGATTTCTGTAGGTTTCTAAAACGTAATAATACCAGCTTTTGTATTTGCTCATCCATTGGTCCATTAAATGAATGGGTACCATCATAATGACACTTTCTTCAACCGATTTTACCATTACTTTACTGGCTTCCATTTTTGAAGCACATACCAATGAAATGGCGCAGGCTTCGCCGGGTTGCAGGTAGTACATTAAAAACTCACCACCATCTTCATTCTCTCTGAATATTTTCAATGTGCCTTCTACAACCAATAATGCACTTTTAATATATTGGCCTGTTCTGATTAATATTTCGTCTGCAGGAATGGTTTTTAGAATACTGTTTGCTTCTATTTCCTGCAATAAAGCAGGTTCTAACTGTGGAAACATTTTATAAAGTGGCTGCATAGCTATTCTTTACGTGTTAATTATTTTTTCCATTTGCATACTTCTGGAGCCTTTAATTAAGATATACGCCTGATGAAAATTTTGTTCGCGTAACCACTTACTGGCTTCTGAAGCATTATTCAGGTAAAGGTAGTTATGTTTTACCAGGCTGAAATCGCCTCCAACCAATATAACCGCATGCCATTTAAATTGTTCCAGTAAATGCACAATATTCTGATGTTCTGCAAGGCTTTCTTCACCCAATTCCATCATACCGCCAATCATAACTACCTTTTCCTTTCCGGGCATTTTAGCAAAATTTTCAATGGCAGCCTTCATGCTGGTGGGGTTGGCATTGTATGCATCTAAAATAATGTGGTTGTTGTTGAATTGAATCAGTTGCGAACGGCTGTTATTGGGCTGATAAGCTTCAATGGCATCTTTTATTTTTTGTTCCGGCACATTAAAGTGTTTACCTACGGCTACTGCACATAAAATATTGGGTAAATTGTAATCGCCAACTAAATGCGTTTTGATATGGCTGATTTCCTTTGTGCCTTTTGTAAGTTGTACCGATAGAAAATAATTGTTCTCCTGTATATTGCCAATAATATCTGCATTGGCCGTACCATAAGTTAGTTTAAGATGGATGCCTTTGCTCATTTCCTGTAAGTAATCATAATCAGCATTCATAAATACCATGCCGTTATGCGTTCTAATAAAATCATACAGTTCACCTTTGCCTTTGCGAACGCCTTCTATACTACCAAAACCTTCTAAATGTGCTTTGCCACAATTGGTAATAATGCCATGGGTAGGCAGGGTATAAGTGCAATAACCGGCAATTTCTTTTTGGTGATTGGCACCCATTTCAATTACAGCTATTTGGGCATCTTGTTTTACCTGTAAAATAGTGAGTGGTATACCAATATGGTTATTGAGGTTTCCATGAGTAGTATAGCATTTAAAATGGCTACCCAACACAGCGCTCACCAATTCTTTTGTGGTAGTTTTTCCGTTGCTGCCTGTAATGGCCAAAAAGGGAATGTTGAATTGCTTTCTATGATGAAGAGCTAATTGCTGCAGGGTTTGCAGTACATCATTCACAACAAAAATACGATTATTGATTATATCCGGTTGCTCATCTACAATTGCATAAGCTGCACCTTGTTGCAAAGCCTGTAGCGCAAAGGTATTACCGTTAAAATTGGGTCCTTTTAATGCAAAGAATATGTCATCTTTTTTTATTTTTCTGGTATCGGTTTGTACTTGCGGATATTGCAGATAAATTTGGTAGAGTACGTCAATGCTAATCATACAATAGGTTTATCATTTGTTTCAATATAAATTTAACTGAAAAGTTGTTTACGCAAGAACGCCATCTTCAAAAAAAGATGGCGTTTCATTTTTCCACTGATTAAGTGGAATTGCTGTATTTACCTTTCCTTTATCTTTTAGCTCTTCTTGCCGGGAAGAAGTTGCCTGTTTGTGCTTTTCTGGAAGTGCCTTCAGCAGCGCCATAATGCGTCATGGCACAACGGAAACCAATGGTACTGCTGCTTTGGTCTTCTTCTAAGAAGCGGCGGGTTCCGGGTGATAACCAGTAAGGTCTGTCGTTCCAACTGCCACCTTTTACTACTCTCGATTTATCTGAAATAAGTGTAGTAATGCCATAGCCATAATTCACCCCACTTAAAGAGTCACCATCTAAATAATTTTTGGCATATGCTCTTTGGTAATTTCTTCTTTCTCTCAATGCGGAATCAGATTCTGGTACCATTACAATACGACCTAAACTATCTCTTAAATTGCCTGTTCCGCGGCTCATATCTACTTTTTTGAAAACATTGCCTCTGAATGGATTAAAATCGTCTGCATCTAAGCTGGTTAATGGTCTGTACACATCTGCTACCCACTCGCTTACATTACCACTCATATTATAAATGCCAAAACCATTGGGAGAAAAGGAAGTTACTTCTGCAGGTATAGCTGCATTATCGTTTAAACCACCTGCAACACCCATATTATCACCTGCCCCTCTCTTAAAGTTGGCTAGAAAAGCACCCTGATAAGCACCTGCACGTGTAGAACGCAGGTTGTCAAATCCTGCATTTTTCCAGGCATAAATCTGTTTATTGGCAATATTCTCTTCTCCTCTGGTTTTCTTTCCTTTTTTTACCTGTGGGTTTTCAGCAATATAGCCGTAGGCTGCATATTCCCATTCGGCTTCTGTGGGTAAGCGATAGTCGCCATATAAAATACCATCATCAAATTTTACTGTGGTTCTGGGCCGGCCCTGTGCATCTTTTAAAGGGTTACTTTTAGAAGTAGCTAATTTACCTGGCTGTACCTGATATTCGCCCATTAAATAGGCTTTGGTATCAAAATTCTCCTGGCCACCGCCATTCAATTCGGTTTTAATATTGTTTTTATTGATGTAGCCTTTCTTAATAAGTTCTAATTCATTTACCCGGTCGGTTCTCCAAACACAAAAATCGCTGGCCTGTTTCCAGTTTACACCTACTACTGGATAATAATTATAAGCGGGGTGGCGAAAATAATATTCAACATAAGGCTCATTATAGGCCAATTCACTTCTCCATACCAATGTATCGGGCTTTGCTGCCTCAATTACTTCGGGATAAGCAGTGGTATCGCTGAAAACATTTTCTACCCAATACAAATATTCACGATAATGCACATTCGCAATTTCTGTTTTATCGATGAAAAAGGAATTCACCGTAACGCGACGGGGAATATTGTTCCAATCGCCCATTACATCTTCTTGTGTAGCACCCATAGTGAAAGTACCACCCTGCACAAATACCAAACCGGGAGCGGTATTAATGTCTTTAGGTTTTGCTACATAAAAATTACCCTGTGTTTTGTCATTATAATTCCAGCCGGTAACAGCCGATTTTTCAGGTTTTTTCTTAAATACTTTACAAGAAGCAGCAGCGCCAATCAGCGACAATAATAACACACAGTTTCTTGCAGTTGTAAGCAATTGCATGATATGAATTTTAAGGTTCTTAAACAGTAAAAGATAGAGGGTAAAGTTTTTGCGCTGTGCGAATATAGGCGATTTTTATACATGAATCATCTTAAATATAACAATCTACAGCCGAAAACCCTAATTTTAGCCTTAAAAAAGGGGATTGCCGCAGTAAATGATTATGCTAAATAAAACGATAAATTGTTTCCAGCCAAAAACAATTGCCTATTTTTTTAAAATTACCCTTGTTTTTTTTCTCCTAACTGCTGCTATAACGTTAAAAGCCCAAAGAAATTATGTGCCCAATTCAGTTTTATCTGCCGGTAATTGGTTCAAAATTGGGGTTACTAAAGCTGGCGTTTATAAAATAGATGTTGCCTTTTTAAAAAATATGGGCATAAATACCGCCAACCTATTGGCAGGTTCTTTACGCATTTATGGAAATGGGGGGCAAATGTTACCCGAAAATAATATTTTACCCCGAATAGATGATTTGTTTGAAAATGCCATTTGGGTAAATGATGGCGGCGATGGTATTTTCAATAACAACGATTATGTACTTTTTTATGCTGCGGGCCCGCATCAATGGATGTATGATGCTGCCAAACAGCAGTTCTTATACCAAAAAAACCTGTACAGCGATACCGCTTTTTATTACATTACCATTCAACCTTCAGGAAAAAGAATTAGCACACAAGTAACTGCTTTAAGCCCAACTGTTTTAGTGAATAGTTTTACTGATCATTTTGCCATTGAAAACGATTCAGTAAACTTGTTAAACAGTGGTAAAGCATGGTGGAGTAACCCTATGAGCCAAAATGCCGGATTAACCAGAAATGTTACTTTTCAGGTTCCGGGTCTTTTAAATAATACACCTGTAGGCGTAAGCTACCATTTGGCGGGTAGAAGTGTGGGGGCTAATAGTAGTAGTTTTTCGTTAAGCTTAAATGGCAATTTATTTGCCACACCTTCTATTGCCGGCGTTTCCGGTTATTTTTTAGATGCTTATGCCACTGAGGTACAGCAACAAGCATCGGTTAGTTTGCCGAATGCAGATTCGGTATTGAAAGTAACCCTCCAATTTAATCCCGGTGTTTCTGGCGCGCAGGGGTGGATGCATCAAATTGTATTGCAATGCCGGCGTAAATTAGCCATATACAATGGTATGCCATTGCTGTTTTCTGACCCTGCAGCTGTGGGTGCAGGCCGAGTTGCACAATTTCAGATATCGAATGCTAACGCTAATATTCGTGTTTGGGATGTTACTCAACCCCTTGTACCTATTGAAATGAATACGCAAATCATGAATCAGCAACTGTTATTTGTACAACCTGCTGATTCTTTAAAACAATACATTGCCTTTACTGACACGAATGCATTACAGCCACTTGCCTTGGGGGCAATGAATAATCAAAACCTGCATCGTACCAGTCCGGCCGATTTTATCATTATTACTCATCCGCAGTTTATAACACAGGCTAACCAACTGGCTGCATTTCATCAACAACAATATTCACAAAGGGTGCAGGTAGTTACTACGCAACAAATTTATCAGGAGTTTAGTAGTGGTAATCCGGATCCTACGGCTATCAGAGATTTCTTAAAAATGTATGATGATAAGTATGGCGCCGATTCAACTAACCAATTAAAATATGTACTATTATTTGGTGCTGCTTCTTTTGATTATAAAAATCGCATTCAACCCAATACCAATTTTGTACCTGCTTATGAAAGTGCCAACAGTGTTGAGCCTTTAAATACATATGTTACCGACGATTTTTTTGGATTATTAGGCAATACAGATGACATTAATCAGGTGAATGTGGCGCCGCCGTTGAAGTTAGCGATTGGTCGTTTCCCCGTTCGTACTACAACAGAAGCTACTACTATGGTGAATAAAATGATACACTATCATGCCAAAACGGCTTTTGGTGCCTGGCGCAATCAGTCGGTTTTTGTAGCCGATGATAAAGACAATGATTTGCATTTGCAGGATGCAGAATCAATTGCAGCTACCACTGCACAATACGATACAGCCATTAATATCAACAAAATTTATTTAGATGCCTATCCAATGATAAGTGGGGCAGGAGGCAGCAGGTATCCACAAGTCAATGCAGCCATCGTTAGCCAATTGTATAATGGGGCTTTAATTTTTAACTACAATGGGCATGGAGGGTATCAACAATTATCTAATTCTGCAGTATTTGGCCAAACCGAATTGCAACAACTCAATAATCCCGATAAATTGCCTTTGTTTATTACGGCTACCTGCGATTTTGCACCTTATGATGATCCTACCAAAAATTCTTTAGGCGGCGGTTTGTTATACAATGGTAATACCGGCGCTATTGCCTTATTAACTACTACCCGTGTCGTGTTTGCCTATAGTAACCAAATTATTAATAATAATTATATGCAGGCTGCTTTGCAACCCAATGCTTCCGGTGTATATCCTACTTTGGGTCAATCTGTTTTAACTGCTAAAAATATTACCTATCAAAACAGTAGCGATGTTTTAAATAACCGAAAATTTACATTATTGGGAGATCCTGCCATGCGGCTTTCCTTCCCGACACTTCAAATTAAAATTGATCAGCTGAACCAACAGGCTTTAACGGGTAATGATACGTTAAAAGCGCTGAATACCTATACATTTAGTGGGCATATTGCCAACGCACAGGGGCAGATGCAAACTTCATTTAATGGCAATTTAGTAGCCACTTTATTCGATAAGCCACAACAACTGCGTAGTTTAGGGAATGACCCTGCCAGCCCTGTTACTACTTTTATGCAGCAAACCAACATTATTTATAAAGGTCAGGTTTCTGTTACAAATGGTCGTTTTCAGGTAAGATTTGTGGTACCCAAGGATATTAACTATAAGGCCGGGAATAGTAAACTAAGTTTATATGCCTGGAATGATGTTTTGGATGCTACCGGTTACACTACGCAATTTTTAATTGGTGGTGGTAATAGTCTGTTGCCCGCAGATACGGCTGGCCCAACTATCAAAGCATTTTTAAATGATACGCTTTTTAGAGCGGGTAGTACGGTTGACCCCAACCCATTATTATTGGTGCATTTGTTCGATTCGTTAGGTATAAATACCATCGGCGCAGGTATTGGCCACGATATTACAGCTGTATTAGATGGTAATACGAATAATCCTATTATACTCAATAGTTTTTATGAGGCTTTGCCCAATAGTTATCAGGCCGGCACCATTCAATACCAGTTAAACGGACTAACTCCCGGGCCACACACCTTAACTATAAAAGCCTGGAATGTAGCCAACTATGCACGATCAGTCACTATTCATTTTATTGTTAGTGCGGCGGTACCACCGAAAATATTATCCGTATACAACTATCCTAATCCCTTTAGCAGTCAAACCACATTTCGTTTGGTGCACAATATGGATGCGCCGGAAATAAAGGTAGAAATTGATGTTTTTAGCATGAATGGCAGTTTAGTGGCAAGGTTATTGCAAACTTTGCCCAATTCTTCCGGAGGAGTAGTAGAACTGAACTGGGACGGGCGGGGATTGAACAACAAAAAAATCTTGAATGGTTTGTATTTTTATCATATTATTGCATCCTCCAATACAGGAAAAGCTGAAGCAACAGCCAAATTTTTTGTTCACTAAAATGCTTGAATGAAATAATTCTACCTCTTAGTTTTTTAACCCATAGGGTATATTCATCACATTAAAATCTGTTATGAGAATAAGGGTATTCTTTTTAGTTCTTCTGCTCTGCATTGTGAGCCTGTCTGTATTTGCACAAACACAAACCGTGAACGTAACCACAACGGCTGTGCCTTTTTTGCGTATTTCTTCTGATGCCAGAGCCAGTGGTATGGGCGATGTTGGTATTGCCACTTCACCCGATGCCAATGGTATGTTTTGGAACCGGGCTAAATTACCTTTTGCTACAAACGATAATTCTATTGCTGTTACCTATTCTCCCTGGTTTAAAGATTTGGGATTAAATGATGTTTATTTAGCCAGTATTGCCGGTTATCATCGGTTGGATAATGAACAGGTTATTTCTGCCTCTGTTCGTTATTTTAGTTTAGGCAATATTCAGTTTGCAGATGCCAATGGAAATTTATTAGGTTCGTCAATGCCCAGAGAATTTGGAATTGATTTCGGTTATTCCAGAAAGCTTTCCAGTCAATTGGGTATCGGTGTGGCGCTGCGTTATATTAACAGTAGCCTTGCATCCGGTGATCCAAATAACAGCGGTGTAATTTATAAAGCAGGTTCTTCTGTAGCGGGTGATGTTACTCTGTACCATATTGCAGCTGATACTACAAAAAATTATTTTACCTGGGGTGTAACTTTAAGCAACCTTGGTTCAAAAATCAGTTATACCAATGATGCCAATATCAAAGATTATATTCCTGCCAATTTAGGTTTGGGTGCAGCATACACTGCCCGGTTAGATAAAGACAATAGAATAACTTTTGCAGTTGATTTGAATAAATTATTGGTGCCTACTTATGATTCTGCTACAGCACCAACCTATTATACCCAAAGCGTTTTCTCCAGTTGGTTTAAATCGTTCAGCGATGGCAGTAACCAACTCACTTCCTGGTTAATTTCTGCCGGTGCAGAATATAATTATGATAATACTTTCTTTATAAGAACCGGATATTTTTATGAAAATAAATATCGGGGTAACAGAAATTACCTGACCTTTGGTTTGGGGCTGAATTACCAAAATATTGGCATTAATCTCTCTTATTTAGTGGCGTCAGGATATGTAACTACACGTAACCCATTATCTAATACCATCAGAATTGGTCTGAACTTTGACTTAGCTAATAATGGTTCAGGTAAAAAAAACAATTTGAATTAGTAATAGTCCGGCTAAGTGTGGCCGTATTTTTTAATATTCACAGTACAAACATTTTGCCGGTTTGGATTGTAACATTATGTTGCCGATTTCATATTTATTGAAAAAATATCTTTCAATTATTAAAATAGTTGTATGCGTATAGGTTTTGGCATTGATTTTCATCAGTTGGTAACGGATAGGGATTTCTGGTTAGGTGGTGTGCATATTCCTTACCATAAAGGTGCCTTGGGGCATTCAGATGCCGATGTATTATTGCATGCAATTTGCGATGCATTATTGGGTGCAGCCTGTTTAGGTGATATTGGTGTGCATTTTCCGGATACTTCTCCTGCATATAAAAATATTGACAGTAAAATATTGTTACAGAAAACAGTGGCACTCATTGCAGAAAAGGGTTATAAAATTATCAATATCGATTCCAGTATATGTCTGGAATCGCCTAAAATAAAACCTTATATTCCTCAAATGCAGGAAGTTATTGCAACAGCATGTCATTTAACTTCTGAAGAAGTTTCCATTAAAGCAACCACTACCGAAAAAATGGGCTTTGTAGGTCGTGAAGAAGGACTGGTTGCTTATGCAACTGTATTAATTCATCGGCCACAGCCTTTAGTAATATAAGGAGTCAAGATCTGTTTGCGCATAACAAAATCTGAAAACAGTTATTAACAGGATCGGAGCTGGTTATTTTTATTGCCTCTATTCTGCTTAATAAAATTAAAACCCGCAGCTAATGAAAGCCACGGGTTTTTTGAATCAACCAAATAATAAATATTAATATTTTAATATTTGTTTTACTGTAGTGCCATCCTTATGTGCTACTCGTAACATATATGTTCCTGCAGGTAAGTTTTGAATGGGTAAACTAATTACCTGACCCTTATTCACCTGTTCTGCAACCTGTTGCTGTAAAATTTGTCCGTTTAAATCCATTAATTGAATTTGTAAGCGGCTGTTAATGTTTTTGTTAAACATAAAGCGGATTTGCTGATGACCGGGATTGCCTAACAATGTGAGTAAATTGGGATCATTATTTACCGGATTTACCGCAGTAGCTGTTCCAAAATTAAAACGAACATAAATGGGGTAATGGTCGGATGTATTATTGGATAAATAATCCGGAATTACAGTGGTTACGTCTGTTCTAACCTTGGCAGAATTGTTGATGTAGCTACTTAATAAACTACTTGAAATGATATTGTGGTCAATCATTCCCGGATAATTAATAGTAGAAGCAAATCCCTGATAATCCAAGGGCAATGTTAATGCTTTGTAGAATTTGGTTCCAACAGAATCTTTTAAAATAGGATCCCATGAAGTAACCGGGCCTGAACCTGTAGAAATGGTACTTACCAAATCATCATTGTAATCGCCCAGAATCATCACGTTACTATTGCTAAAGATGGCATCCAAACTATCTTTCATTTCTTTCACACCGGCATATCTTCTATCGTAATCAGAGGCAGTACTGCCTGATTTAGCATGAATAATAAAAAAATTAATGGTTTTGGTAACACCCCCTTTATTAGTTACATCGGCAGTAACCAGATAAGGTACCCTGCTATTGGCCCAATTGCTGCTGGCAGTAGCACTGCTGAGCATGAGTCCTCTTCCGGATACATTACTTACCATATCTTTTTTATACACCAGTGCCATTTTTTGTCCGCTTAACCAGTTGCTACCCGATGGAGTGGCGGCACCGGTACAGAATGGCGAAATAGTATAGCCCCAATTGCTGCCTAATGAATCAATGAGCCTTCTGAAGCGGATTGTGTCCACTACTTCTATTAATGCATAAATATCAGCATCCAAATAGCGTAATACTTTTTTTACATTGGTTTCCTGTAAATTTTTATCAGAAGGACCAAAACCATTGCTACCGAACCATTCAATATTCCAGTTTACAATATCAATGGTATTGCTTCGGTTTACACTATTACCATACACTCTGGTGAAGTTTTTAGAAATAGAACCAATTGCAAAATTCAACTGGCCACTGTATTCTAAATTGTTTTGTGTAGGAGCAAACCGAACAAAAGCTTTAATATTGGTTTGCTCTAATTCATTTACAGTGTATTGAATGATACCTGCATATGTAATGCTATCTTTTGAAACCTGAAATTGTGCAGGTGCAGTAATGGTTAAATTGCCATTGGCATCTACCACTGTAAATTGGAATGCTTTACCGGCACTCACAACTCCGGCAGCAGCATATCCTAAAAATAAATTATCCGGTTGAACTGTCAATGTGGGTTGTGGCGCCTGTGTACTGTTAAGTACATGAATATTGTCTATTGTAGTGCGTGGTGCACCATCAGTTGGGCTGGAGGCATATCTCCAGGCAATATAAGTATTTGTTGACTTAAAGTTTGTCAGATTAATACTAGCACACTTCGTCCATGTATCTGAATTAATAGGCGGGAAATGACCATTGATTTCGGTCCAGGTGGCGGCAGATGGATTACCGGTTCCTGCATAATTGGTTGAAACCAACAGTTTTAATTGCGGGCCATTGTATTTGGTTCTATTATAAAATTGCAGTAAAGGAATATTAAAACCGGTTAAATCTAATGGCGGACTCATTAGCCAATCGTCATTTAATTGTGCACTGCCCCCACCAAATCCATTGATCTGAATACCATTGCCCTGATAACCATAAATGGTGCAATTCCAGGTTGAATCGCCAGCTGCGCTGAATTGGGTAAAGCCATCGGGTAAGCCATTGCTACAGTTATTCAGATTGAATAAGTAATCGGGGCTTTGTGTGGTAAATGTCCAGTATGTGCTATCCTTAAATCCGGCAAATGCATTGCCCGACAAATCCAGAAATGCACTGTCTGAAATTTGTACATAATATTTTTTGCTAAAACCTAAATTGGCAATTGCCGAAAATTGAACTGTACTATCCTGTGCTGTTACATTTGCAACGGGAATGGTTTGTACCAAACTATCATTACTTACTTGTTTAATGAGCAGGTTCCCAGAACCCAATACCATGCTTTCATTAAAATGAATGGTGAAATTTGGTTTGTTGGATATATTCACAGCGCCATTAGCGGGGGTGAGGCTTATAGCAAAAGGTGGTACTGTATCGTTACTTGCAGTTGTAAATTGCCAATTATTCCCATTTTTACCTGCGTAAGCGTTATTGGAAAAATCGGTAAATGCGCCTGCATCAATATTTATTTTATAATGTTTTAGTGGTTGTAATCCGGTGGTAATGGTAACAATATTGCTGTTTATAGCAACAATACTGCTATCCACACCAATGGTATCTGTCACATTGTCGGTCGTGTTTTCTACCACAATATTTCCTGTGGCTGCTACTACCGGTTCGCTGAAATAAATTTTCAAAGGCAATATAGATGAAACACCTGTGGCTCCATTTTGGGGAATCAGTAAAGTATCAACCGGTGGAATGGTATCTGCAGGTATATCATTCCAGCTTAAGCTAAAATTATCAATAGCAGAAGTAGCCCGGTTACTGCTGCCGGTACTGGCACTTAATGTGGCAATTCTAATCCATACAGTGTCATTAATATCATCTAATGAAGTACCGAAATTCACGTTCACCAATGTATCATAAAATTTTCTGTTACCGGTTACTAAAGGGGTAGGTGTGGAGGTTACCGTATTAAAACTGTTAGGATTGGTGCCCTTTGCATATTGCACTAAAAATGTTGTACTGCGGGGTGACGTGCTGTCGAGTGATTGTAAATTAAAACTCAAAGCAAAATCTTTTTTCCCTTTGGTATTTATAACCTGAAATACAAATGCAGCACCCGGATCGCCAAAACTACCGGTTTGTCGAACGCCCAAAGCACGGTTGGTGGCAGCCGCCTGAGTGGCAGGTGGGGTACTGGCTCTTAGTCCTGTTGCAGAAGCATAGTTGCCAAATCGGCCTGAAGTGCTATTCCAGTTAGTGGCGGCAGTATTAAAACTGGCAATCGGTGTACCTAAAGCAGAATTGGTGGCTCCGGTTCTTACCGTAAACCCATTGGGCAAAGCCGTTCTAATGGTATCGAAATTTTGGATATAGGGCGAAGTGGCTAAACTAACCTGCGCCTGCCCCATTGTTATCAAAAACAACGCAATCAATGAAAATAAAAAGCGAATTGTGTAAAATTTTCTCATAAATGCTATTTTGTTTTAGTTAATGTTTTTAAAGATTAAAAATAAATTAAAATATTTAATCTAATGATTTAAATAAATACTGTAAAATACAACCGGTGAATGAATTGTGTTGAAATGGTTCATGATTTCAAAACATTAATAAAAAATTAAAGCATCAAAAATAAATGCTTTAAAAGGGTTTAATCAACATCAAAAACATTCATAACATAAAATTCATGTGTGGCGGGGTTGAAAGCAGGGGAATATTAAGATTTTAAACTTTTTTCTTAAAAAAACATTGCAACAGCAAGGCAATGCTTATCTTAACAAACTAAACTACTGTCTATGCGAAATTTTGCGCTTTACATCCTATTCTGTTCCTTATTTTTTGCAGGCATTCAACAAACCCTATTCGCTCAAAACACCAACAAAGCGCAAATTAAACTCACTAAAAAGCAGGCTCGTATGCAGGCTAAATTTGAGAAATTAGCCATTCATCCATACATACAAAGCAGCTTATGGACGGGTGTTATTCCTGTAAAAGACATTACAGAAAACATTGATGTAAATATGCCTTATAAACTTTTATTCAACGTAACGGTTGGCCCAAACGATTCGCTAACTGCAAAAACTGAAAACCCCGGTTTTACCGAAGTGGGCAGGATAATGAACCTGCATGTGGCTTCCGGTGTACCTGCTAAAAATTTAGAAGTAGTGGTATTGGTGCATGGGCCTGCATTGTTTTCCCTTTTGAAGAATAATAATTATAGGTTAATGTATAAAGTTTCCAACAGCAATCTGCCTTTGATAGAAGAATTACAAAATAAAGGAGTAAAATTTATTGCCTGTGGCCAGGCATTAACCATGTTAAACCTGAACATGGATGAATTGATACCGAATATTGGGTTGGCTTTATCAGCACAAACCATGTTATCCTACTACCAGTTGAAAGGCTATATTTTGTATAATGAAGATAAGGCGGAATAGCATTTTGAAATAAATAATATAGCAAAATAAACGAACTGTTCACCTTGAAATTGAGGGTAGTGGAAGGGCTTCTATAAAAAATATTCTATCATTAAAAAATGGTTAGAATTTGAAACCTTCATTCCCTTACCTTTGCCGCAAATTTTAAAAAACTGTCTATTTATGGCCGCTACAGGTAATATTAAGCAAATTATTGGAGCCGTTGTGGATGTTCATTTCCCCAACCTGAACGATTTGCCCGAAATTTACAATGCATTAGAAATAAAAAAGCCCAATGGAGATACCCTTGTTTTGGAAGTACAACAACATTTGGGTGAAGATAGTGTACGTACCATTGCAATGGATGGTACCGAAGGTTTGGTACGGGGTATGGAAGTGATTGATACCGGAAAAGCCATTTCAATGCCCGTTGGCGAAGGTATTAATGGTCGTTTATTCAACGTTACCGGCGATGCCATTGATGGTTTGCCGCAGTTATCAAAAACAAATGGCCGCCCCATTCACAACAAACCACCATTGTTTGAGAATTTAAGTACTGCAACTGAAGTTTTATATACCGGTATTAAAGTAATTGACCTGATTGAACCCTATGCAAAAGGTGGTAAAATTGGTTTATTTGGTGGTGCTGGTGTAGGTAAAACCGTGTTAATTCAGGAGCTGATTAACAATATTGCCAAAGGCCACGGCGGTTTATCTGTATTTGCCGGTGTAGGCGAAAGAACCCGTGAAGGAAATGATTTGTTGCGTGAAATGATTGAAGCAGGCATTATGAAATATGGTGATGCTTTTAAACATAGTATGGAAGAAGGTGGTTGGGATTTAAGCAAAGTGAATCTGGAAGAATTGAAAGACTCAAAAGCCACTTTCGTATTCGGACAAATGAATGAACCCCCCGGGGCCCGTGCACGTGTGGCTTTAAGCGGATTAACCATTGCTGAATATTTCCGCGATGGTGATGGTACCGGAAAAGGAAGAGATATCCTATTTTTCGTTGATAATATCTTTCGTTTTACACAAGCAGGTTCAGAAGTATCAGCTTTATTAGGACGTATGCCTTCTGCGGTAGGTTATCAACCCACTTTGGCCACTGAAATGGGTTTAATGCAGGAAAGAATTACTTCTACCAAAAACGGTTCTATTACTTCTGTTCAGGCAGTATATGTACCTGCGGATGACTTAACCGATCCGGCTCCTGCCACTACTTTTGCGCACTTAGATGCTACAACTGTATTAAGCCGTAAAATTGCCGACTTAGGTATTTATCCTGCGGTAGATCCGTTGGATTCTACTTCCCGTATTTTAACCCCTGCAATTGTGGGCGATGCACACTATGATTGTGCCAACCGGGTAAAATTAATTTTGCAACGTTATAAAGAGTTACAGGATATTATTGCCATTTTGGGTATGGATGAGCTGAGTGATGAAGATAAATTAGTAGTAGCCCGTGCAAGAAGGGTACAACGTTTCTTATCACAACCTTTCCATGTGGCTGAACAATTTACCGGTTTAAAAGGGGTATTTGTTGATATTAATGATACCATTAAAGGCTTTAATATGATTATGGATGGCGAAGTTGATGAATATCCTGAAGCTGCATTTAACTTAGTAGGTACTATTGAGGATGCCATTGAAAAAGGTAAAAAATTACTGGCACAGGCCCGAAGTTAAATTGTATACCTTGTTATAATTGAAAATTTATGATGTTAGAAATATTAACACCCGAGAAAAAAGTGTACAGTGGCAATGTATATGGTGTTCAGTTACCCGGCATTTCAGGCTTATTTGAAATTCTTGAAAAGCATGCACCGCTGGTAAGTGCCTTGTCTAAAGGCAATATTAAAGTGTTGGTTGATAAACAAAAAACCGAACATTATACCATTACCGGTGGTTTTGCCGAAGTTTTCAATAATAAAGTAACTGTACTGGTAGAAGGTGTACATTAAGCTTAACTATAAAATAAAAAAATAATTTTTAGCACCCAATCGGGTGCTTTTTTTTGTTACCTGCATCCTGTTAATGTCAATAAAATCATAAAAAAGTATTTTACGCTTAACTATTAACAATCAAAATTATCTAAAGCATCAACTACAAACTAATTTTATATCATAAAAAAAATTTCTGTATGAAATACAATATTAAACTGACCTCCGGTTTTTTGGCGCTTGCTATTTTTGGTTTGGTAAGTTGTACCAAAAACAGCGCAGTAAATAATTTAAGTAATCCCGATACCCGAATTTACATTACACAAAGAGACTCAACGGTAAATTTTAGCAGTTACAAAACTTTTAGTATAGATGATTCAGTAACGGTGGTAGACAATGGGCAATCATCTAAATCGCTTACACCCACCGGTCAGGCTTTTATTGATGCCATTACTAAATACATGCAGCAGGCCGGCTATACCTTGGTGCCTAAATCTGCCAGCCCTGATTTAGGAATAAATGTAACCTATATTAACACCACTACTACCGGAATAATTGATTACAGTAGTTATTATGATTATTACGGGGGATATTATGATCCTACTTATTGGGGCTATGGCGGATATGGTTATTATTCTCCTTATATGTATGGTACCTACCAAATTAATTCTGGCGCACTTTCTATTGATATGTTAGATTTAAAAAATGCAGCGGCGAATGGAAAAATAAAGATTATTTGGAATGGCTTAATAAGAGGGGAAGGTATTGCTGATGCTACTACCGCCGACAGTCAGGTGTATGCTTTATTTAGCCAGTCGTCTTATTTAAAAGCCAATTAGTACCATTCATTATGTTATTGTATTATTCAACCATTAAAAAAAATATATGAAAAAATATATAATATTAACGCTGTTATTGTTTAGTTTGTTGCCTGCCTCATCTTTATTGGCGCAAAGAGGCATTGTAAAATTGAATGCTGCTTATGATTTAGGATTACCATTAGGCAATTTTAAATCGAACTATGTTTCCAATATATCACCACGGGGTTTAATGGGCGATGTCTCATTAGGACTAAACAATAAATGGGCAGTTGGACTTGGATTTGGTTATCAGGATTTTTATCAGAAATACCCGAGAACGGTGTATAATCTGGCACCCAATCAACAGATATCAGCCGTTCTTTCTAATTCTATTCAGGCAGTACCGGTTATGGCAAAAGTTACTTTTACACCTTTTTTGGGAACTACAAAACTAATACAGCCTTATGTTGCAGCCGGAGCAGGCATTAGTTTTATAACCTATAATCAATATCTGGGTGAGTTTTCTTCCAATAATACTTCCAATGGTAAGTTTACCGCGATGGCCGATGCCGGTGTGCAATTACCATTTAGCCGTTACAATTCAAATACCGCTTTTCAATTTGGAGTATCTTATAATTACACCAAATTTGGCATGAGCGATGCCATGAATATGAATATGGTGGGTATACATACCGGACTTATATTCCAGTTGCATTAGACTTTTTAAAAATATTTTTGGTAAGCAAAATAAAAGCCATTTCTTTCGGGAAATGGCTTTTTTATTTTACTATCATGTAGCACTTAGGGATTGTGCGATAACTGCGGCTTTTTTCTCGGTTTTACCGTTCTGTGCGAATAGTTTTTTGATAGTACACTAATGTTACCATCTACTTCTAAAATAGCGAGGTCAACATCTTCAATTTTATCTACACCATGTTCGCGAATAGCCCTTTCCAATTCATCTATATTAAACATAGATTTTTCCATTCCCTCTTTTAATACAATGCCATCATGTATCAGTAATATTTTTTCACCCTGCACCATTTTACTAAATATGCTATAGCGTTTTAAAAAGAGCTTTAAAATATAGTTACTAATGAATAATCCGGAAGCTGCAGCAAATCCACCAGATAGGGTAGTATTATTGCCCACCATTGCATTTTGTACACTATTACTAATGAGTAAAATAAAAACTAAATCAATTACCGATAATTGCGCCAATTCTTTTTTCCCGAAAATGCGTATGGCTACAATAATAAATAAATAAACAGCCGTAGATTTTACAGCAATAAGCAGGTAGGGGGGTAGCGTGGAGAGCATAAGTGAATAAGGTATTAAATATTTATAAAATAATGTATTTAAACTATTTGAATTTTTAAGCGACTATTCAATAACGACTGATTAAATGTAGTTCTAAATTCTATACTCTATGGGTTTTAGTTGAAATAGTAACCCGCTTTTACTGCCCCACTGAAATGAACGTATAATATTAGCCTCGATTAAAGCGTATCTGCTTTTTCAAATAAATTGAACTAAATTGTTAAACTTAGCCCACAAAAAAATGCAGTTTTAATGATTGAAGGTATTAAAACGCATCGTTTAAATAAATGTATTTTCGGTGTATCATTGATAAATAAACTACCATGCAAAAAATTTTCTACGCTTTCATTTCCTTCTTTTTTGTTTTATATGCCGAATCGCAAACGGCAAAGCAAAAAAATGTATTGATTCATACCATCGATAGCATCCTTCAATCACAAGTAAAACAGCAATTCATACCGGGTGCAGTGGTGTTGATTAAGAAAGATGGTAAAGTAGTGTACCAACAGGCATATGGTTATGCAAGGATGTACAGTAATGACCATCAACTATTGGCAAAACCTGAAAAAATGCAGTTGAATACAATGTTCGATCTGGCCTCACTTACCAAAGTTATTGGCACTACTACGGCCATTATGTACCTGGCTGATCGGCATTTATTATCGGTAAATGACCCGGTTTCAAAATACGTTGCTGATTTTAATACTCCCGACAAAAAAAATATTACCATCCGTAACCTGCTTACCCATACCTCGGGCATTGATGAATGGTACCCCTTATTTTATCGTGCCCATAACCGCCAACAGGTATTTTCGCTCATTGCTCAATTACCCTTACGGTACCCCATTGGTGCACAAAGAAAATACAGCGATTTGGGCTTTACCATTCTTGGCGAAATTATTCAGGTGGTTTCCGGTATGCCCTTTGAGCAGTTTGAACAAGAAAAAATATTTCATCCCCTTAGCATGTATCATACTACTTATAATCCTCTAAAAACCGGCAAGTTCAAAAACTTTGCTGCCACTTCTTTTGGTAATCCTTATGAAAAAAGAATGGTGTACGATAATACGCTTGGTTTTACGTACAAAGAAATTAATCCGCAATCGTGGAATGGCTGGCGCCATTATGTTTTAAATGGTGAAGTGAATGATGGGAATGCATGGTATGCCAATGGTGGGGTATCAGGCGCAGCCGGTATATTTTCAACAGCCGATGACGTGCAAAAACTGATAGATATACTCATGAATGATGGCAAAGTAAATGGAAAGGATTTTATTAGTGCCAATACCTTAAAAACATTCTTTACGAAAGATGCTTTTCAAAATGGATTGGGTTGGATGATGGATACCAACGATTCATTTATGAAACATGCACCCGAAGGTAGCTTTGGACATACCGGCTTTACGGGAACCAGTATTGTAGTGGTTCCACAATACCATACTTCTATTATATTGCTCATTAACCGCCAGCACATGGGCTTTTTACCCAATGGAAAATATTATGATGTTACGCCCATTCGCCAACAAATATTTGAAGCCGTACTGAATTTTTGTAGATAGTGATGTGGGGGTAATAATATGTTTGTTTAACATAGTAATCCGAACTCATCCCGCTTCGATACAAATTCGACTCAACAGCGTTGCGCAACGCTGTAAATAGGTAGAAGGGTAGGTGCCGTATGGTAATTAATTACTGCTAAAATTGTGCATTTTTCGCTAAAAAGAATTTGGAAACCCCCTATTGAAAGTTGTATATTGAAAACACAAAAAATCAATATGCCATGGCAACTGTTTCTTCGTTTTATATTAGTGGAACTTACGGCGGACTTACTTTTTATACGGTAAAAGGCCGCCAGTTGGTGCGTAGTAAAACTTCCATCAATAAAAAACGTTTTCAGCAGGATCCTGCATTTGTTGCACAGCGCCAATAAAGCGAATGGCTAAAAATAGCATCTCCCATTACCAGTAAAAATTACCGGCAATTACCCAGGCAAAAGGGTTTACAACAAAAAATGACGGGCATGGTTATGCGTTGGTTAAAACAAGGATGGAGTGAACTAGCCGCAACCGAAAATTTGATTGCTATATACTTAAAGCCGAAGGCTGATGAAAGTGTACAATAATGCATGTATAGCAAACAACTGCTTTTTCCGGACGATGCTGTTGGGAAGATGCAACAACGCATACATCCTGTTGCTTTTGCCAACTTTTACAGTATACCATTACGCATTTAGGAATGCATCCATTCCATGTGTTATTGCATGAATGGCTATTGGTTGATTAGTCCATCTGTGTAGAAAATGCTTACCATAGTGGGGTTGATGCAATTCATGCCATGACAGGAAATGCCGGCATGAAAAAAAACAAAAATGAGGCTTTCTAATCATTACTATTTTTTGGGAGGCGCTCCTGCAGCTTTAAACTGATAGAATAAATCAACTTTTCCGTCTTTATTAAATCGCCAGGTTTCCTGAATATAGGCAGAGTCTTTTTTTCCTTTTTTATCTGTATCTACTTCCTTGCCCCATATCAAAGCCCAGTTTTCATTTTTATCAACGCTTTTTACGGGCATAATGGCATTAATAGAACTAACTGAAGATGCCAGATTGTTTCTTTCGCGCTGGGCATGTGCCAAAGCACTATCATTACTAGTATGGATAGTATTCCCATCTGCAAATACCATGGTTACTGAATCAGCGAAAAAGTGTTTATGCGCTGCTAAATTACCATCATCCCAGTCTTTCCAAAGTATCAATAAGTTTTCAGCGTTTTTGGGATTGCCCATGGTGAAATTAGACGAATAAAGAATGGGATAGGGTGATTGAATGACCAGTCCCGTAGAATCTTTTGCCAATGTGGTGGTAACCTCTTTTGAGGCATCTTTTGGATTGCAGGAAATTAAAAAGGCCAAAATGGCCAATGTAAGCATTGTTTTCATGGTTGTTGTTGTATTAAAGGTTAAAAAAAATAAGAATAAAAATGGCGAAAGGCTTCGTGGGATATGAGATGCGCTGTTCGTTGGTTAAGATAGCTAAATAATTGAATAATACAAACCTTTTAGCTATTTTTTTTATGAATAATATTTTTTATTTAATAAGGTACATTTCTATGGGGTTCATGAAGCGTTGGCCCATTCATGACTAAAATGCTCCAATACATCTGTTTCGTCGCAACATTTTCTAATATGGTCGCAATTCAATTTTATTGGTTGAGTGGGTGAATAGTTTTGTGTATTATATCAAAAGATTATGAAACAACTTTTAATTTTTATTATCGCTGTTACACTCAGTTTTTCCGGTTTTAGCCAAATGCCGGGTATGGGTAAAGCGCAAGCTGCTGCAAACATTGGGCATATTTATGGCCGGGTGTTAGATAGTGCCGGAAAAACTATTCATGATGCTACCGTTTTGTTATTACATACCCGAATGGATGCTGCCACCAAAAAAATGAAAGAAGTGTTGTTTAAGGGTATTACTACAAAAGCCAATGGCGACTTTAGTTTTGAAGAGCTGCCCATAATAGGCACTTTGAAATTAAAGATTTCAGCAACAGGCTTTAAATCAATAGAACAAAATGTAAGTTTTAGTATGCCCAAACCGGCAACGCAACCTGCAATGGGCGATATGAGCCAGGCATTGAATGCTTTTGATAAAGATTTGGGTAATATTAAATTGGCTGAAGATGTGAATCAGTTGCAGGGTGTAGTGGTAACCGCCATCACAAAGCCTACTTTGAAAATGGATATTGACAAAAAAGTGTACAATGTAGAGAAAGATATTGTAAATGCAGGTGGTACTGCTTTAGATGTAATGAAGAATGTGCCTTCTGTAAATGTTGATATTGATGGGAATGTAACACTGCGTAATGCCACACCGCAAATATATATTGAAGGAAGGCCTACTACTTTAACCCTTGATCAAATACCGGCCGATGCTATTGAAAGTGTGGAAGTGATTACTAATCCTTCTGCTAAATACGATGCATCGGGTGGCGGTGCAGGCATTCTGAATATTATTTTAAAAAAGAATAGAAAAACCGGCTATAATGGCAATCTGCGTGTCGGTGTTGATAGTTATGGTGCTATCAATGGAGGTGCCGATTTTAATATTCGTCAGGGAAAATTCAATTTTAATGCCTCGGCATTTGTAAACCAAAACAAGGGTAAAACTTTTGGAACAACTTACCGTAACAACTTTGGCGATACAAGTACTGCCGTGCATCAAATATCAACTGATAAAGACAATGGGGGCTTTATATTTGGAAGAGTAGGCTTGGATTATTTTATGACCAACCGAACATCTTTTTCGGCCGGCATGGTTCGGGTGCATGCAGATATGAGCCCTTATCAGTTCTTAACTACAAACATTGATAGTTTACTCAATACAGGTACTACTACACAATATAGCGAACGATATGCTAATACCAAACGAATTTTTAATGGAACCGGTGCGCAGTTTGGGTTTAAGCAGTTATTTAAAAAAGAAGGTGAAACCCTAACTGCCGATATGAATTATTTCTCGGGTAATAATTCTAATAACGTATTGTACAACACCAATTATTATTTAAATGGAGCAGGAAGTGCAATCAATAATAACTCACAACAACAAACCATTGGTACGGGCTACAATCAGTTTCTTACTGCACAAACCGATTATGTAAAACCATTTGGTAAAAAATCGAAAATAGAAACCGGTTTGCGTTTTCAACAGCAAAAGTTGACCAACGGAACTGATAATTATTATATGGATAATACAAGTAAAAATTTTATATTATCTAATGCAGCCTCTATTAATTATAAAAACACCAATAATGTATATGCGGCTTATGCATCGGTTACCAGTGCCATTAAAAATTTTGGTTACCAGTTAGGGTTGCGTGCTGAACGTTCAGATTATTCGGGCGATTTATTGAACACACAGCAGCATTTTAGTAATAGCTATCCCATTAGTTTATTTCCTTCTGTTTTTTTAAGTCAGAAGTTTAAAGATAATAATGAAGTGCAATTCAGCTATACACGCCGTATTAACAGGCCCAACTTTTTTCAGCTTATTCCGTATACCGACTATTCAGACAGCTTAAACATTACCAGAGGTAATCCTAACCTGGTGCCTGAGTTTACCAGCTCATTTGAACTATCCTATTTAAAAACATTACCTCATAATAATACTTTCCTGGCTTCTTTATATTATAAACATACCGAGGGCTTGATAACAAGATACCTGGATACTGCACAAAACTATTTAACCGGTAAGCAGGATATTATTAACACCTATGTAAATGCCAATTCAAGTTATACAATAGGTGCTGAATTAACAGGTGTAACCAAGTTAACCAAGTGGTGGGATATGACGATGAATGTAAACATTTACAACTCTCAAATCAATACCAATAACATTATTGGTAATTCGCAAGCTGCATTATGGAGTTGGTTTGGTAAGATGAATAATAATTTTAAATTACCCGGAAAATTCAAATTGCAATTAACCGGATTGTATCAATCAAAAACAAATTTACCGGTAAATAACAATGGCGGTCAGCAAATGGGGCCACCTATGATGCAATCTCAGAGTGCTTCACAAGGGTATATCCGTTCTTTTTATAGTGTAGATGCTGCTATTAGCCGTAGTTTTTTAAAGAACGATGCGGCTACAATTAGCTTGAGTATGAGTGATATTTTCCATACAAGATATTCTGATCAATATTCTGTAAGTAACTTTTTTGTACAGGATTATAATAGGCTGCGTAACCCGCAAATGTTGCGTTTAAACTTTACTTATCGGTTTGGTAAAATGGATGTATCCTTATTTAAAAGAAAAAATACTAATACCTCGGGTATGGATGCTTTACAGGGAGTTCAATAATCTGGAGGATTGTTTCAAGCAAAAACCGCCTTTCCATTTTTGGAGGCGGTTTGTTGTTAGTTTGATGTATATTTTTTTCAATAAAATAACAAAGCAGGCATTTGTAAGCGTACTTGCTAAATGATAGTTTGTTGAATGAAGAAAAAAGTTAGGATGTTTTGCCGGTTAAAGCCGTAACAGCTTCTTTGTAATTATCACCAACTGGAAGTTCAATGCTGCCAATAAATACACTACTTTTTTTGATGGCAGTAATATGTTCAATAGATACAAAGTAAGATTTATGAATTCTGATGAATAGTGAAGCAGGCAATTGCTCTTCCATTGTTTTCATGCTCATTCTGGTAATAACCGGTTTTGATGAGCTATGCAGGTGTATTTTAATGTAATCTTTTAACCCTTCTATCCAAATAATGTCGGTAAATGTAATTTTCAGAAGTGTATAATCAACATTTACAAAAAAATAGTTAGGCGTATTGGCTGCAGGTGTAGGCGTATTTTTGAGTTGGTATAACTCCCATGCTTTGTTACAAGCTTTCACAAATCTTTCTAACGATACCGGCTTTACGAGATAATCTACCACATCCAGATTAAAACCTTCCAGTGCAAATTTTTCATAAGCAGTTACCAATATAATCATTGGTTTTTTGGGTAGGCTTTGAATAAATTGAAGGCCGGTAAGTCCCGGCATTTGTATATCTAAAAAAATAAGGTCAATAGGCTTCTCTTGTAATACTTTCATGGCTTCCATGGCATTATTGCAGGAAGCTTCTAATTGTAAATAGGGCAATTGGCTAATATTATCTGCCAAAAGCTCAAGTGCTAAGGGTTCATCATCAACAGCAATACAGTGTATCATCAATGAAAGTTTAATTGTAATGACACCATAAACCAATCGTCATTTTTTTTAATCAAAAGTGAATGACTTCCACCATATAACAAGTTCAATCTTCTTTCAACATTCGTTAATCCAATACCGGAGGTTTTATCTTTTATTTCATTTGAAACAGGATTGAATTTGTTGCTTACCATAAAATGAAGCAAATTGTTTTTTGCTTTTAGTTCAATATTTATCGTAGCGTTATCAACAATGCCTGTGCCATGTTTAAAAGCATTTTCAACAAATGGAATTAAAAGCATTGGTTCTATAGTATAACTTTTATCAGGCACTTCCGTATAAAAATTAACGGCCACATTATTTCCAAAGCGCTGTTGCTGCAAATCAATATAGCTTTGAAGGTACTCTGTTTCTTTTTCAAGTGGTACTTTTTCTTCATCGGCTTCGTATAACATATAACGCATTAAAGAGGATAATTTAATGAGTGATGGCTCCAGCAGGTCAGACTTTTTTCTTGCCAGGGCTACCATGTTGTTCAGTACATTAAACATAAAATGAGGGCTAACCTGCGATCTTAAAAAGGAAAGCTCTGTAGTTAAATTTTCTTTTTCTTTTTGTTGGAATATATGGTCGTATTTTATTTTATCGCTAATCATTCTATATGCGGTACTGGTAGCCAAAATAAAAATATAGGGAAAGAATACGAAGAGGATGGCCGGTTTTAATTCATATGTTCTTTCTGTTAGAAAGGTTTCAAATAAAATCCAGTCGAAAATAATTTGTATAATAAAAATGATGAGTTGTAAAAGTGCAAATTCCCAATACTTTTTTTTGTAGATAAATTTGGGCATTAAGAAGTAAGCATTCAAATAAAAGAAACCTGCCCAAAGTGCACCGGTGATAATATATTTAATAAGGGAAAAGGAATCGTTATGGTTATGGGCATTTTCGTAGGAAGGACGAAGTAAAAATGGCAAAGAGAATAGGAGGGTCCATGCAGCAATATGCATCGCAATGACTACCCATTTTTTTGCATACCACTGTTGTTTCATGGTACTAAAATAATGTAGTTATGATAGAATGTTGATGTAGGTGCGACAAAAACTTGTTTTTTAGCGACCAAATGCCAAATGATAGAAAAAGGCAACCTTTTGCAAGATTGCCCCCATCTCAGTAGTTTGTTCTTTTATAACCATACTCTCACCTTATGTTTTCAACTACGCCGTACTTTTTTATAGCATTGGCTACTTTGCACACATTCAACTCGCATAAAACGAATGTACAAATTTTGTAAATCTTATATCATCATTATTTAATGTAGCATTTGCTACTAAGAAAAATGGCGTAGGCACAGCGATAAGTCTGGTAAAATTTCGTTTTATTGGAGTAAACTACGATTAGTTGGGCTGTTTCAACTACCCTGTTGCTGACCCTACTTTTCCAAATGTAAACCATGTATATTATGCGGAAGTAACAGCAACACTTCTAAAGGATGCAGAGAAATACAAATTGCTTTATAGGCGCTATCATTTAGAAGTTACTTTACTGAACTATTTCAAACTATTGAAACAAAATAATTAAAAACATCCCCTCATATGAGCAAAATCATATTCATATTGAAATAAGACGTTCACTTTTGCATCAAAATATTTTGAATTGAAGGTTACTGTATCTATATTCTTAATTGTTATTGTGTTCGTACAAACATTTAGCACTTATTTCATTAAAGCTGATTTTTACTGGTACAGAGCCTATATTGTCAAAAATTTATGTGAGAACCGGGATAAGCCTTTGATGCACTGCAATGGTAAATGTTATCTCAACAAAAAAATAAATGAGCAAGAAAAACAGGATACTCAGGCACCTGAAACTAAAAATGAGCTTGTTGAGCTTTCACCCTGTTTTGTTGCAACAATATTTACTGTACCCGACCTGATAATCCCTCTTAAAAATCATTTCTTTCTTAAAAACGACACCAGGATATTTTGTATTTCCCGGACATTCTTCCATCCACCTACAGTCTGATAATAACTACTATTCTATTGATCAGCATTTGAATTACTCAAACAGGGTAATCTATTTTTCAATTTTAATTTATTAATGAATGAAAAAGCATCTATGCTTAATTGCATTGCTATGCATGTCAGGCAGTGCAGGATATACGCAATCAACCATGTCTGGTACTGTTTTGGATGCAGTAACCAAACAGGCATTACAAGGCGCAACCATTACTGACTTTGCAAATCATCACATATACCTGACAGATGCCAATGGCAATTTTTCAATACCGACAAAAACAGATAGTATATCTGTAACCTGCATTGGTTATTACCCCAAAAAAATAAAAACAACCAATCAAGGTAGAATTTTATTAACACCCTCGTTCAGCAACCTCAATGAAATAATCATTTCCGGAAGCAGGGAAACACAAAAGCGTACGGAAGTGCCGGTAGCTATAAATGTAATTTCAAAAACACAAATTAACGACACCAAGGCTACACGTCTGGATATGCTTATCAATAAAGTACCCGGAGTGTTTATGGTAGATCTTGGCAACGAACAGCACAGCATGGCGGTGCGGCAGCCTATAGGCACCAGTAATATCTTCCTGTATCTGGAAGACGGTATTCCAATAAGGACGGTTGGAGATTTTAACCACAATGCATTAATTGAAATTAATCAGGCTTCGCTGCAACGTATTGAGGTGATAAAAGGACCGGCATCGTCCTTATACGGAAGCGATGCGGTAGGTGGCGCCCTGAATTTTATCACGCAATCGCCATCGCCATACCTTACAGGTAAAATTCAGGCTGAAATAGGAAGCTTAGGTTACAAACGCACAGATGTTGCGGTTAGCAATACATATAAAAAAATAAGCATTTATGCTGCAGGTTATTATGCCAACCAGAATCAAAGTGTAAATGAACATAATGACTTTTACAAAGCAGCCTTTACTGTAAGGGGTGATTATACTTTTAATAAAAAATCAAAATTAATCAACGTTTTGGATCTGATTCATTACAAAACCGATCAAAAAGGAGGTCTGGACAGTCAGCATTTTTACCGGAAAGATTATTCCAGTTTTTATAGGTTTACCTATCGCAAAGTAGATGCATTAAGGTTTCGGAGCACCTTAAATCAGGAATGGAATGACAACAACCAAACCAGCTTCACCATCTTTTATCGTAATTCCTCTATAGGGCAAAATCCATTTTATGCTATTAAAAATGTGACCGGAAATTCCTTAAAAGCAAATGGACAAATTAATGTCGATGCCTTTCAAAGTTTTGGAACCCTGGTGCAGCATACTACCCAAATACCATCAGTGCAAATTAAATGGATTTCCGGTATTGGCGCAGATTACAGCCCTGCTATCTATCTTGCTAAATACATAAATATAGACAAAGATGCTAACGGCGTATTTTATCAATATCATTTGAGCGACAGTGTGCTAACTGATTATAAGATCGGGTTATTCAATACAGCTCTTTACACACAGATAGAATACCAGCCTGTACATACGCTGCGTCTTGTAGCCGCTGCACGATATGACAGGCTTGATTACAATTTTGACAATCATTTACCTCCAGGGGCATATTCAGGAGCGCCGGATGCTGTTAACCACTTCGATCATTTCTCTCCGAAGCTGGGCCTCACTTACAATTTTGGGAACCAAAAAGGAATTTATTTAAATTATAGTGTAGGTTTTGCGCCACCTAATATAACCGATTTATACAGTGGAGTACTGATACCCACTTTACAACCTTCCTCTTACAATAATTATGAAATAGGCGGATGGCTTGGATTTGCCGGTTCAAAAGGATCTGTTGAAGCATCTCTATACAAATTGAATGGAAAGAACGAAATTGTAAGTGTACGCCTTCAGGATGGAAGTTACCAAAAACAAAATACAGGTATAACCAGTCACAAAGGAATAGAATTGAATATAAAATATGCACCCACGCAGGAGTTGATGTTTCGCATAGGTGGTACCGTTGCCAAACACAAATACATCAATTACCTGCAGCAGGGAAAAGATTTTTCCGGGAACGATATGCCCCAGGCACCTGCTTATATTATAAATGGCGAAATAACCTACAAGCCATTATTTGTAAGAGGTTTCAGGATTGCTGCAGAATGCCAGAGTCTTGGTTCCTATTTTACAGACCCGCAAAACACTTCGAAATATAATGGGTTTACAGCTTTCAACATCAGGATGGGATACCGCTTAAAAAACTATGAAACATGGATGAATTGCCTGAATGTTGCGAATGGAAATTATGCTGTAACGGTGGAGAAAAGCGCCTATGGTACTTCGTACAGATCAGGGCAATTGAGAACCCTGCAGGTAGGGGTTGCTTACCATTTTGATAAAAACAAAAATTAACCTTAAGAATATTTCTAAACAATGATTTATACAGGCAGATAAATAACAGCATTGTTACTTCAACCAAAAAATTAAAAAATGAAAAAAATTATATATATTATATATTACAGTTTGTCCGGGATTATCCTTTCCTGTAATCAAACAAACCATGCTTCCAACCTTGTTGTTTCAAACGAAATGAATACAGATACTACTGAAGGCTCCTGCCCATACCTTACAAAAGATATCAATGGAAACCTGGTGATGAGTTGGATAAAAAAAACGAGTGATTCCACCCGGGTAGTGTGCTATGCCATTTCAAGTGACCATGGAAAAACGTTTGGTAAAGAAACCATCATTCCACAAAGTGCAAATGTTTTTCCACATGGAGAAAATATGCCTAAAATAATTTTTATGCCCGCAGGGGAGGTTATTGCAGTTTGGGGAGCTGCTAATCCCAATCCTATAAATTCTTATGCAGGCATCGTTTATTATTCCCAATCGTTCGATGGAGGCAAAACATGGAATGGAGCAGTAAAACTGGTTAAGGATTCTTCGGGTATTGATCAACGTTATTTTGATGTAGCACTGTTACCGGATGGATCGGCAGCCATTACGTGGTTAGACAATAGAAAAAAGGGCACAGGAGATGGATCTTCTCTTTTCTTTGCAAGTTCTCATGGTACTTCAGGATTTGAAAATGAGAAAAGAATTGAAGGGCCCTGCTGCCCCTGTTGCAGAACGGGTATTTTTATGGATCATAACCATAATATTCATATCATATACAGGGCTATCTTAAATGACAGCATTCGCGATATGGTACATATTTTTTCTACAGATATGGGTAAAACTTTTTCACCACCACACAGAATTAGTAATGATAACTGGGTGATCAACGGCTGTCCGCATAGCGGGCCGGCCATGACGGAAAATAACAATGGATTGCAATTTTCCTGGTTTACCGCCGGGGGACAGGCGGGTATATATTATTGCCACGCAGATATGGATGGAAAAAACTTTTCTCAGCGAGCATTAGTCAGCGGGCCTTCGGGCCGACATCCTCAAATGACTTCTATTGGCAATCGTGTTATAATGGTTTGGAATGAAAATATAATCAAAGGACAAAATGTTGCCACACGAATTGGTCTGGAGATAAGAAATCCTCAGGGAACTAATCCTGAAAAACAATTTATAACGGATGATATCGGCCTGGCCACCTTTCCGGTTATTAAAACAATAGATGAAACCACAGTCTTAATTGCTTATACTAAAAGCATCGGCAATAAAGATTTCGTAAAATATAAATTGATACATATTAAGTAGCTGTAAGGTAAATTTAAGTAACCACTTAAATTTAATAGAATCTCTCTTCAGCATAGTTTATTCTTATCTAAACAAACACTCGGTGTATGTTTTCAACTACTGTTGTCCGGTAAAAGAATTAAGAAAAGCAAAAGTATTAATGCTGCCTTATTTACTATACTAAAACAGATGTTTTATATGGCAGTTTGATTTTACAGGACAACAGTAGACACAGACATACGCCAGGATAATCTTGTTTTTGCACAAACAAATGATGATGCGATGCCCATCACCACTGCATTACAGCACAAAATAAAAAAAGCAATCCTTGTTAATGGATTGCCTTTTTGAAGCTTCTGTCGGGAGGACAGGATTCGAACCTGCGACCCCCTGGTCCCAAACCAGGTATTCTACCGGGCTGAACTACCTCCCGAGCCCTATGGATAAAAAAACGCACTTTGTTTGTGCGTATATTTTGCGGTGAGGGAGGGATTCGAACCCTCGGTACAGTTTAACCCGTACGGCAGTTTAGCAAACTACTGGTTTGAGCCACTCACCCACCTCACCATTCCCATTCTTTCGTTTGGGGTTGCAAAAATAGGAACACCAGTTGTAAAATCCTAAAATCAGCTTTGCTAATTCTTAAAATATTTTTTGGCCTTTATTTTTTTTGACCCATTACATAGCAGCTAACTGCACTTTTTGCGTTAATTCCATTACATTTTCTCTGAATATGGTATCGGTATCCATTAAATCTTTTACCGTTTGGCAGGAGTGAATAACGGTTGTATGATCTCTTCCGCCAAAATGTTCTCCAATGGTTTTTAATGAGTTTTTGGTAAAAGCTTTGGCTAAGTACATGGTAATTTGCCGGGCCTGTACTATTTCACGCTTTCTGGTTTTATGTAATAAACGTTCATAAGGTACATCAAAATATTCGCATACCATTTTCTGAATGGCTTCTATGGTAATTTCTTTACTGCTGGTTTTTACAAAATTGCGTAGTACCTTTTTAGCCAACTCTAAATCAATCTCTTTCTTGTTTAAAGACGATTGTGCCAATAACGATATTAAGGCTCCTTCTAATTCTCTCACATTGGTATTAATATTGTAGGCCACATATTTTACTACCTCTTTACTCATGTCCAACCCGTCGTTCTTCATTTTATGTTCTAAAATTTCAATACGGGTATCATAATCGGGTAATTGCAAATCGGTGCTTAAGCCCCAGCGGAAACGGCTTAACAGGCGTTCCTGCATGCCGTCTAAATCTTTCGGCGATTTATCGGAAGTAAGTACCAATTGTTTGCCACTTTGGTGTAAATGGTTAAAAATGGCAAAGAAGGCATCCTGCGATTTTTCAGCACGATTAAAAAATTGCACATCATCAATAATCAATACATCTATTAACTGGTAAAAATGAATGAAATCGTTGATGGCATTATTACGGCTGTGGTCCTGAAACTGATTAATAAATTTTTCACTACTTACATATAACACTACTTTACCGGGATGCAATCGTTTCACTTCATTTCCAATAGCCTGTGCCAAATGTGTTTTACCCAAACCCACGCCACCATAAATTACCAATGGATTGAATGAATTGGCGCCTGGTTTTTCAGCTACGGTTTTTCCGGCCCTGCGGGCAACACGATTACAATCGCCTTCAATAAATGAATCGAAAATATAAGATGCATTCAACTGAGGGTCTATTTGCATTTTCTTTAACCCGGGAATAATGAAAGGATTTTTTACAGGATTATCTATTACCAGCGGAAAACTCATTTCATTGTTGGCATAAATTTTCATGCCGCTGGCGGGTAAGTCCATACTGCCATTGCGACCATTGCCACTGTCTACCATAATACGGTATTCTAAACGGGCATCTTTTCCTAATTCACGCTTTAGCGTTTTTGCTAATAAATTAACGTAGTGTTCTTCTAAATATTCATAGAAAAATTGGCTGGGTACCTGAATCAGTAACACATTATTTTTAAGCTCAATAGGTTTGATGGGTTCAAACCAGGTTTTGTAATGTTGCCATTCTACAATGTCTTTAATAATTTTAAGGCAATTGTCCCAGATTGATTCAGCAGTTTTTACCATACTATTTGCAACAATTTATCAATAAGTTTAAGAAATATTTTTTTTCGAATGCCCGATATAGTACCTCAGCATCAAACTGCACAAAAAAAGTATAGACGGACTGCGAATATGTAGACTTTATGTTGAAAAAAAAATTTTTTATTCATTCTTTTTTTCCTTTAGGAAAATGTTTCGCGTTCGAATTAACTTTTTATGGGTTGTATTGGTGAATACATAATCTAATTGCCCCATTTGTATACCGCCCCATCCTGCCTGATTTACAAGTGTATGGCCACTGCTTTTGTTTTGATATACACGTGGTTGATTAAAAAATTTATGTGTATGTCCGCCAATAATTACATCAATACAATCATTATTTTTTGCCAGTACTTCATCGCTGATTCGGCCATCAGCATACCGATCACCTAAATGTGATAAACAGATGATGATATCACATTGCTGCTGTTGTAAAATGTTGGCTGTTTTATTGGCTTGTTCCACCGCATCAAGGTAAACTAAATTTTCTATCCCTGAAATAGAAATTTTGTCATGCAATGGCAGTAATACACCCAGGACTCCTATTTTCAGGTTTTCTCTATGAATAATGGTGTAAGGCTGATAATAATTTTGAAGCGCAGTATAGGTAAAATCATAATTGCAAATGGTAGGTTTCATGCCCGTGGCCTGTATTTGTGTAGCAAGATTGTCAATACCTCCTGAAAAATCTTTTTCACCTAAGGTAAAAGCATCATAACCCAATAAACGCATGGCTTCTAATTCTGCTTTTCCTTTAAAAGCATCATAAATGGGTCTGTCACCGCAAAAATCGCCTGCATCTAATAATAAAGTCGGTTGTCCTTTACTTCTTATTTGCTCAATCATTCGTTTCCTGCTTTCAATACCACCCATACCTGCGTAGTGGCCGCTGTTACTTTCAAATGGAAATATTTGGCTATGTGTATCGTTGGTATGCAGCAGGGTTAAATAGGTTTCGTTAACCATTTTTTTTGCCAATAAGCTACTGGCCGGTAATATGGAAATGCCGGTGAAAAGTCCGGCCTTGAAAGTATTTTGTATGAAGGTTCTTCTATTCATAGATATTGAAAATAGGCTCATTTTTGTTGATGGCTATTGGCACATTATTTTTAGTAAATGATAGAATATAATTTTTGCAGGTTTCTATCAGGTTAGTATGTAATGCGATGGAGGGTAGTGTTCGCAACATACCACAATTACTTCCACCATTAGCCATATAATCAGTTACCACAATGCAATATACTGCGCCGGGTACAATAGGTTGTTGTTGTATCATAATTTTTTTTGCCTTACCATGAATATCAATAGCGTATTGAACGCCGGCGGCAGGCCAACCGCCATCAGTTGCCATCCTGTCGAAAAATAATTGTAAAACATCTCCTCTTATTTGTTGCACAACTAAACGATTGGTGTAGGGAAACATAGCATATAATGTGCCAATGGTTATATTGCCTTGCGGAAGAAAACCTTTAATACCGGCAGGATGCATAAATGCGGCATCAATCTTCGTTCCGGTTTGTAAGGTTGCCTGCTGTAACATGGCTTCCGTAATAAAATTTCCCAATAGCCCTCCGCCACTTTTTTTATAAACTTTTTCTAATGAAAAGCCTATAACCTGATTCAGGTAATTGTGTACACTATCGGCATAGGGTTGTAACCATTGCTGCACAACTGTATCCTTTTCATTAGTAGAATATATGGCATGATATTGATAATTGACTTGTATGGCCTGTGCAGTAAGGCTTTGTGTGTATAATAAATAAAAAAATAGAATACTTAAAATAGAGCGCATCATAGAACAGTAGTATTGGAAAAAGTAAGGTACAAAATTTATTTTGCGAAAAGAATAAATTTTAGATAAGGTATTGCATTTGTAAAAAGCTACTTTTGCCGCAATAAATTATTTTTTATGAGTTACGAGATTACAGGAAAATTAGTGGCCCGCTTTGATATTGTGCAACGCACTGAAACTTTTAAAACACGTGAGTTTGTAATTGAAAAGTCGGAAGATATTGGTGGACGCATCATTACAAATTATGTAAAATTTCAATGTGTACAGGATAAAACTTCAATGCCCGATAGATTTACCCTTGGCGAAACTGTAAAAGTGCTGTTTAATATTAAAGGCACCAAATGGGTAAAAGATGGTAAGGAAAATTATATTACCAATTTAGATGCCTGGAGAATGGAATCGGCCAAACTATCTGAAGGTAATACTGCAACCGGCGATTATATTCCCGATGCACCGGCTGCTGATATGATAGCAGATGATTTGCCGTTCTAAAAAATGTACATGGTTTTATAGGGTAAAAACCTATCAACATGCAAAAAAGTATTTCGCTTCGTTTAACACCTGCACAGGCAGCCGATGCCTTATTTGTAGAAAATTATCTGGCAAAAGAACTGGGCATTGCACCTGAACGCCTGAGTGGTTTTTTTGTTGAAAAAGAATCAATTGATGCCCGAAGCAGACAACAGGTATGGATGAATAAAACCATTCGGGTATATGTGGATGAACCTTTTATCGAAAGGCCACGCCATATTATTCAATTTCCTTCTGTACATCATGCCACAAAAAAAGTGATTATTATTGGCGCTGGCCCTGCAGGTTTATTTGCAGCGCTTTCATTAATTGAAAAAGGCATTCAACCCATTATCCTGGAACGGGGAAAAGCAGTTAGAGAAAGAAGAAGAGATTTAGCCAGGCTCAATAAAGAAGGTATTGTAAATACAGATAGTAATTATTGTTTTGGTGAAGGGGGAGCCGGTACTTACAGCGATGGTAAATTATATACCCGAAGTACGAAGCGGGGTGATGTAAACAGAATTTTACAATTGTTTGTACAATTTGGGGCAGATGAAAAAATTTTATACCAGGCCCATCCGCACATTGGTACCAATAAATTGCCACATATTATTACTGCGATGCGGCAGCAAATTATTGATGCCGGAGGCGCTTGCTATTTTGAACAGCGTGTGGTTGATTTTTTGATAGAGCACAATCAAATAAAAGGCGTTCTCACAGCAAACAATGCAGTTTGGAAAGCAGATGCGGTAATTCTGGCAACAGGCCATTCGGCCAGAGATATTTTTCATTTGTTTTTCCAAAAAAAAATAGGGATAGAAGCTAAACCGTTTGCATTGGGGGTTCGAGTAGAACACCCCCAGGCATTAATAGACGCCATTCAATACCATTGCCCCATTTCAAATGGGCATGTGGCTGAAAGTAACCGAGATCTTCATTTGCCGCCTGCCGCTTATAGTTTGGTAGAACAGGTAAATGGAAGAGGGGTATTTAGTTTTTGTATGTGTCCCGGCGGCATTATTGCACCTGCAGCAACATCACCCAACGAATTGGTGGTGAATGGGTGGAGCCCTTCTAAGCGCAATAATCCATTTGCCAATAGCGGTATGGTAGTACAGGTTGGTTTAAAAGATGCAGCGCATTGGTTGCTGCAACATGAAAATTGGTATCGGGAACAACAGGTTGCATTATCTATTCCTTCTAAAGTAATTCCACCTGAACAGCACCCATTGGCACTGTTGTATTTTCAGCAATGGGCTGAGCAATTGGCTTTTACAGCAGGTGGTGGTCATTTTGTTGCACCTGCTCAACGATTAATTGATTTTACAAATAATAAAATGTCATCCTCTTTACCCGATTGTAGTTACATACCCGGCCTGCAATCTGTAGATTTAAAAGGCGTTCTTCCTGATTTTATTCATCAATCATTACAACAAGGGTTTAAAAATTTCGGTAAAAAAATGAAAGGTTACTTAACCAATGAAGCAGTGGTGGTAGCTACTGAAAGTCGTACATCTTCACCGGTACGTATTCCCCGAAATTCCCACACATTGCAACATCCGCAAATTCAATATCTATATCCTTGTGGGGAAGGTGCCGGATACGCCGGAGGTATTGTTAGCGCCGCCATTGATGGTGAGTTGGTTGCGGCTGCTATTGCACAACGGTATGTATAAAAGGTATTGTATACCGATTGCTCAATTATTCATAACACTTAAAATATTTAATACGTTATTTCAATAAAATATATTAAAATTGCTAATGGTTGTTTATTCCAATCAATCATAAACCCAACATTAATTATTACAATGTTATGAATGCTATTTTACAATTACACCATTTAAAAAAATATTATGCTATCCAAAAAGCGGTAGATGATATTAGTTTTGAAATTGAGGCTGGCAGCATATTTGGCTTGCTGGGCCCCAATGGTGCCGGTAAAACCACTTTGCTGCGTATGATAACGGGCATCATTTATCCGGATGAAGGTGATATAACATTTGATGGCAAACCATTTAGCCCCTTAGATGATACGGTTAAAATTGGGTATATGCCGGAGGAACGGGGTTTGTATAAAAAAATGAAAATAGGAGAGCAGGCTTTATACTTGGCACAATTAAAAGGATTAAGCAGGGCAGAAGCACTTTCCAAAATTCGTTTTTGGTTTAAGAAGTTAGAAATGGAAAGCTGGTGGAATAAAAAGGTGGAAGACCTGAGTAAGGGGATGAGCCAAAAACTACAATTTGTTACCACTGTTTTACACGAACCTAAATTAATTATATTAGATGAACCTTTTAGTGGCTTAGATCCGGTGAATGCTAATTTGATAAAAGATGAAATTTACCGGCTGGCACAACAAGGCAGTACCGTTATTTTCAGTACGCATCGTATGGAGCAGGTAGAGGAAATTTGTAATCATATTGTTTTAGTTAATCTGGGTAAGAAAATTCTGGATGGTAAAGTACAGGATATTAAACAACAGTTTAAACAGCATACCTTTAATATTGCTTTTGACACTGCTCCTGCAAGTCTTATACATCCTTCTTTTGAAGTTGTGCATCAGAAAGGCAATGATTTTACCCTGATTATTCATTCCGGGTTTAGGAGCAATGATGTATTGCAGTTTTTTATTGCACAAAATGTAAATGTGGTTGCTTTCAATGAAATATTACCATCACTGAATGATATATTTATTCAGTTGGTTGAATCAACACATAGTGCTGCAAGAAGTTTTGAAACAGTACAATAATTAATTTTTATTGATTCATTACAACAAAATGATTCAACCGTATTTTCAAAAGTTTATGCATCATCTCATCTATTCCATTTAAAACGATTTAAATTAACAGTATGAATAAAACTTTTTTAATAGCCCGCCGCGAATTTTTAAGCCGGGTGCAAAAGAAAACTTTTTTATTAACCACAATTCTATTGCCGTTGTTTATTTTTGGTTTTTATGCATTGATAATCTATTTCTCTGTAAAAACCAGCGATAATATTCAAATTGCAATTGTAGACCGTGCACATATTATGGATGATATTTCGACCAAACAAAGTGGTGATGTGCAGTTCAGTATCTTGAAAGATGCATCGGTAAACGATTTGGATAAACAAATACAACAAAAAAAGATTACCGGCTATATTGTTGTACCTGAGCATTATAATATTATGGGGTTTGATACCCTCTCATTAAAATCAGATAAATCAATTGGATTGCTGACACGTGATAAAATTCAAAAAAAATTTTCTGATTTATTGGAAGAAAAAAGGTTAATAGCATTGAACCTGAATAAAAGACAAATTGATAGCATACAAAATGCAAATACTTTACAGTTTACAAGTCTGGAAGGGAAAAAAGACTCTGATGCCAAAGCCGGCGTTAGTTATGGAGTAGGCTATTTTAGTGGGTTCTTAATATATATTATTCTGTTTATTTATGGAACAATGGTTATGCGTGGTGTAATGGAAGAAAAAATGAATCGCATTGCAGAGGTAATTGTAAGCAGTGTTAAACCATTTAAATTAATGATGGGAAAAATAACCGGTATTGGTGCCGTAGGTCTGGTTCAATTTATTATTTGGATTGTGTTAATTCTCGGATTAACCATGTTACTTCCTTTTATTTTTCCGCAGATTGGTCAACAGACAAGTGAGCTACCTATGCAACCGGGTGCTATGCAGGCTGCTGCTTCCATGAAAAATAGTGGCGGGTTACAGGAAGTAATGGCCGGATTAAGTACCATTAATTTTCCTTTCATTATTGGCACATTCATATTTTATTTTCTTGGTGGTTATTTACTGTATGCTTCATTATTTGCGGCTGTGGGTAGTGCCGTGAATGAAGATCCGCAGGATGCACAAAGTTTGTTATTGCCGATTACAATGCCCATTATTTTTGCAATGGTTATTATGACAAAAGCAGTGAATGAGCCCAACAGTTCATTGGCGGTATTTGGCAGCATGTTTCCACTTACATCGCCCATAGTTATGATGGCCCGTATTGCACATGGTGTGCCTGATGGTGTTCCACTTTGGCAATTATTGATGAGCATGGCATTATTGATTGGAGGCTTTTTGGCCACTACCTGGCTGGCTGCAAAAATTTACAGAGTGGGTATTTTAATGTATGGTAAAAAACCTACATGGAAAGAGATGTGGAAATGGGCATTTATCAAGAATTAAAAATATTTTGTAATGATGAATCAGGCAGCTTTTGGGCTGCCTGTTTTTTATATAATATTATCGGAAAATACCAGTGGCTGTTGTAATGCAACATTAAATTCGTTCCATATTTCATGGACAATATCAGCGGCTGGTTTTATATCGTCAATTAAAGCACTTACCTGGCCAATTTCTAATTCACCTTCTTCCATATCGCCTTCAAACATACCTTTTTTAGCACGTCCTTTACCTAGTAGTTGCTGTAATGTGGCAGCATCGGCTCCATTCATTTCTGCTTCATGAATTTGTTGGTAGAACGGGTTTTTTAATAGTCGGACAGGTACGTGTTTTTTCAGGCTTAAAACAGTATCACCCTCTTTTGCTGCTATTATTTTTTGCTTGAAGTTGATGTGTGAGGAGGCTTCAGGTGTGCATACAAACCTACTTCCAATCTGTACTCCATCGGCGCCCAATACCATGGCAGCAAGCATTTGTCTTCCAGTAGCAATGCCTCCTGCAGCAATTACCGGAATGTTGATTGCTCTACGAACCAAAGGGATTAAAACAAAGGTGGTTGTTTCTTCTCTTCCATTGTGCCCACCTGCTTCAAAACCTTCTGCAACTACCGCATCAACACCTGCAGCTACTGCTTTTTGTGCAAACAAACTGCTGCTTACCACATGAACAACGGTAATGCCTTTACTTTTTAAAAGTGGGGTAAAGGTTTTTGGATTTCCTGCACTGGTAAAAACAATGGGTACCTGCGCTTCAATAATGGTAGCAATATGCTGGTCAATATCCGGATACATTAAAGGCAAATTCACTGCAAAAGGTTTTCCGGTTGCTTTTTTGCATTGTTGTATATGTTCTTTTAAAACTTCAGGATACATGCTGCCTGCGCCAATAATTCCTAATCCACCTGCATTGCTTACGGCAGCTGCTAATTTCCACCCACTGGCCCATACCATACCTGCCTGAATGATGGGATACTCAATGGAGAAAAGCTTTGTAATCCTGTTCGAAAACATAGCATACATTAATTCATTATATAAAATATCGGATAAATATTAATTATCATATTGTCGTTATCCGAAATCAATTTCAGTATTATCGCCAATATTTAAACTTCGGCTTAAACCTTTTACTGAAGCATCGCTTCCAATCAGCGAATTATCGAGTACTACTTCAAATAAATGTGTATAAGAGCCAATAATGCTATCACGCAAAATAGAAAATTGAATATGGGTATTGGCACCAATCGCTACATGCGGGCCTACAATGGCATTTTTTAAGGTACAACCTGCACCAATACTAACCGGTGGAATAATAATGGTATTTTCTAATTTAGCTGTATCATCAGTTTTGCCGCCAAATTTTTTTAATAATGTGGCATTACTTTCTAAAAGTGTTTCTTTTTTACCACAATCGAACCAATTTTTTACTTTAAAAGATTGAAATTTTGCACCCCTTGCAATCATACATTCCAATGCATCAGTTAAATTATATTCACCTAAGGTTCGGATGTTTTGTGTAAAAATGTGATGCAGACATTCATACAAAAAATTGGTTTCTTTAATTTTATAAAGACCCACCAATGCCATATTGCTTTTAGGGATAGCAGGTTTTTCTACCACTTGCTCAATAAATCCATTTTCATCAATTGCTGCTACACCAAAATGTCTGGGATCATCTACTTTTTTTACACCCAACATGCTATAAGGGCTGTTTAAAACTTCTTTTACATCAAATTCGCAAATTGTATCTCCCAGGGTTACAAACACTTCATCATCACCTACAATATTTTTAGTTAATTCAATGGCATGTCCGGTTCCCTGTCTTTCATTCTGGTAAACAAAGTGTGTGATTAAATGAGGGTAGGTTTGGGCAACATATTCTTGAATTTTTTCCCCTAAATAACCTACTATAAAAATAAATTCATTGATGCCGGCTTCATGTAATTGGTCAACAATAAAACTTAATATGGTTTTACCTGCAATGGGTATTAATGCTTTGGGTTGTGTATAGGTGTGGGGCCTTAATTTAGTACCAGCACCAGCAACAGGTATGATTGCTTTCATTACTAAAGAGTCGGTTTTGTTTCGTTGATTAAACGATTCTGCTCATTAAAACTATGCATTCGAATTGGTTTCGTAAAAATTTGTTTGGAATGCGGGATGCTGAATTACAGGGTAGTTGCATCTTTACAAACCTTTCCAACCAATATTTTGGGGTGTGAAAATAGGGAAAACTTTTTTTTATCAGCAAATCATCTTTTTTTACAGTGTTATAAACAAGTTATGGCAAGCTAAATATGAAGAACTATTTTTGCAGGAAATATTATTTGTTTCATCATTTTACCCCTTATTTTAAATACGCCAATTTATGCAAAGAGATACCTTGGTTTTTAACCTTATACAGCAGGAATTAGAAAGACAGCGCAGAGGCATTGAATTAATTGCTTCAGAAAATTTTACCAGTTTACAGGTAATGCAGGCCATGGGTGGGGTAATGACAAATAAATATGCCGAAGGATACCCAGGCAGAAGGTATTATGGTGGTTGTGAAATAGTTGACCAAACTGAACAATTGGCTATTGACCGTTTAAAGCAAATATTTAATATTGAGTATGCAAACGTACAACCACATAGCGGCGCACAGGCCAATGCTGCATTAATGCTGGCTGTTTTGCAACCTGGCGATGCTATTTTAGGATTGGATTTAAGTATGGGCGGCCACTTAACCCATGGTGCGGCCGTGAATTTTAGCGGTAAGTTATACCAACCTCATTTTTATGGAGTTACCAAAGAAGAAGGCTTATTAGATTATGCCATGCTGGAAGAAAAAGCCCGCAGCGTTAAACCTAAACTCATTATTTGTGGTGCCAGTGCCTATAGCAGAGATATTGATTATGCCCGTATTAGAAAAGTGGCCGATGAAGTAGGTGCTTTTGTAATGGCAGATATTGCACATCCGGCAGGATTAATTGCCAAAGGTTTGTTAGGAAACCCATTTGAGCATTGCCATTTTGTAACATCAACAACCCACAAAACTTTAAGAGGTCCGAGAGGTGGTGTGATTATGATGGGAAAAGATTTTGAGAATCCGTTTGGATTAAAAGATATGAAAGGAAATATTAGAATGATGAGCCATTTAATTGATATGGCGGTATTTCCAGGCACACAAGGCGGTCCGTTGGAACATGTTATTGCAGCCAAAGCAGTGGCTTTTGGTGAAATACTTTCAGACGAATTTACACAATATGCCAAACAAGTACAATTGAATGCACAAGCCATGGCAAAGGCTTTTGTGGACAAAGAATACAAGATTATAAGTGGCGGAACCGATAATCATCTAATGCTCATTGACTTGCGTAATAAAAATATCAGCGGAAAAAAAGCAGAACAGGTACTGGGCCGGGCTGATATTACAGCCAATAAAAATATGGTACCCTATGATGATAAAAGTGCTTTTGTAACTTCCGGTATTCGTTTTGGCGTGCCTGCTATTACAACCAGAGGGTGCAAGGAAGAGCACATGCAATTTGTGGTAAATGCCATCGATACGGTATTAATGAATGCTGATGATACATCCACTGTTGAAAAGGTGAAAAAACAGGTGAATGATTGGATGCTGCAGTTCCCATTATATCCTGAATTGGGTTAAAGGAGTTTATATAATCATTTCTGAATGAATCAATTACTGTTTTATGATACAACGTATTCAATCTTTTTGGTTACTGTTAACCGCTGTTTGTGCTTTTGCCACTTTAAAACTGCCATTTTACAGTGGAAATAAAATTGCTGACCAGGCCGGCAGTTATCAATCAGTTACCGGCAATACAACCATATTGTTGAATATTATTACGGTAGCAATTGGAATAATAGCCTTGGTATTTATTTTTCTATACAAAAACCGTAAGCAACAATTGTGGTTAACGCTACTATTGTTTCTGGTATCACTTTTACAGCTATTTCTGCTCTACCTTCAAACCAAACAATTTGTGCAAGGCGCTTATGAAATTTCGGTACTGGTTTATATCGCTATGCCTGCTTGGTTAATATTGGCCATGCGTGGCATGTATAAGGATGAACAATTGGTGAAAAGTGTAGACAGATTGAGATAAACGTTAGTAGAATACTTATTTAATTTCCTAATTAGTTGACTATTTAAAGGTGGATTGGTGATAAAGAACCTTTTTATATTTGCAAATAAAAATATTTGATTGATAAATTTGTTACATTTCAGTTTCAATACTGTTTAAAATTTTATAGTATTAATTTAAAAACAATTGTAAGAATACTACTACAAATTCTTCAATTTAACTTTAAATTATTATTTATCAATAATTTATATATTTATATTAAATTTATTTTGTTTTTCTTTTAAATCAGACTAAATTCCTTTTAAAATCTTTCCATTAATGTATTACTAATTTTGTTTAGTTATTTTTTACCTGCAATTGATAAAATGGAATAAATCCGAGTTCGCTTATTAGTGTTATTTGCTTTATTATTAACTATTTTTAATTAATTAAAAATTTGAATACTATTTTGACAATACAAATGAATTGTCAGAGAAAATTTAAATAAAGTTTTAGTGATTGAATTTTATTTAATATAAAATAATTAAATCATGAATTAAATGAGGTTATTAATTCGCCATCTTAATTCAATATCTTAATCCTGCAATATGCCTAATAGATGTATTTACAATTTCATAATGTGGATTATACTAATATTAGCTGGAGCCGTTAACAGTGCCAATGCACAAGATCCGCATTTTTCGCAATACTTTACTTCACCCATGACTATTAATCCATCCCTAATGGGAAAAGATGTGGAAGATTGGCGTTTAACCAGCACATTACGGCGCCAATGGTGGGGAGGAACCGTAGCACCTTATAATACCTATACTGCTTCCATTGAAAAACGGGTAGCCACGAATAGCACCGGCGATAATCAGTTAGGTATTGGCATGATGGTATTCAGTGATGAGTCGAATAACGGTTTATTGAAAGATACTTATCTAAGTTTGGGTGCAGCTTATAATATAACATTGGATGGAGCAGGCCATCATCATTTAGGTGCCGGTTTAACCGCCAATTATGCAGGCCGATTGGTTGACCCCAGTAAGTTTGAGTTTCAGTCGCAGTTTGGTAGCATGGGTTTTCAAAGAAGTGTTCCTTCTAACGATCCGGTAACCATACAAAGCAACCATTACTTAGAAGTGAATGCCGGTTTAAACTACAATTATACAGATACGAAGTGGGGTTTTAATGTAGGTGCAGCAGTATTTCATGCATCCAAACCCAAAGATGGCGTGTATTTAAACTCAACCTATACTGTTGAAGCAAGGTATAGTATACAGGGAAGCGTGTATTTTAATTTAGCGAACCACAACCAGTTGTTGTTTAGTGAAATATCGGAGATGCAGGGTCAGAACAGCATTCATTCCTTAGGAGCTGTTTATAAAATTAGCGTGAAGGACAAAACATTAAGGAGTTTTAATGTGGGATTATGGGATCGGTTTGGCGATGCAGTGTATCCATACATTGGATTAGAATCAGAAAGATGGATAGCGGGTTTAACGTATGACGTGGTTACTTCAGGCGTAAAAACAGCATCCAACAGTGTACAGAGTATGGAGTTGAGTTTTGCCTGGCAGTTCTTTTCTGCCAAACACCAACCAAGGCCCGTTAAGAAGATTATACAGTATTAAACAATGCTGCTAATAACAAATATATGCAACTAAACAAATTACAGGGGAGTATAACATAATTATAAACCGCTTGAAACCAAAACAAATGCCGGTATGCATCATGTATTTACCGGCATTTTGTTGGTACTAATGAAAGTGATCAGATTGTAATTTTATTATTTCTGTCATTTTTATTCATCTCCGAATAATAAATAAAAATATAGTATATAAATTAAGTTTTATTTTTTTGTGCTCCTGTGTATGATTGCTAATCATATGTAACATAGCATCTTTGATGCTACTGCCTGTAATAGATTGTCAAGGTGAGGTTAATTCAATGAAGCCAAATTTGAATATTACTACAAAACCTGTATTGCTTTTATTATTCTTTTGAAAAAAAGCATGGATACGCCATTTTTTTGATTGAATTCAATTTCTTTCAAATAAAATCCATTAACTAATTTGAAATAATAAATAATAGAAGCCAAAATTTTTACTGCATTCCACTATTATTATTACTACACAATATTATCAAAAGATACGACTTTTCTTTACTTCCCTTTGTTACAATGTCTTTGAATATGCATAACTACTTTCATTAGAGTGAACGATGTTCCCTGTCTGATTTCCATGAAAACCGTGAAAAACCATATAATTTTTCAAAGACTACCATTCCTGTTGAAGTATATGATGAGCTTCATGGGAATGGTGGTTTTTTTTAGTGCAGGCGCACAGTCTTTTCAGTTTGAAAAAGGGTTTGCTGATTTTCCTTTTACCTATAACAACATTACAGTTACATCTTTTGGTTCCGGTTCTTTTGTTGATTATGGTGCTGCCTGGAGCAGTTGTGGTGTGGCAATCAAACCGGGCAGTATATGGCTGGGTGCTTATGGGCCTGCTTCTTTTACCAATACATTTTCACAAGGGGTAAATGATATGGTGTACAATATCAATGCTGCTGATACTACTGAAACCTTTACTTTTTCAGTAAACAGAGGGAACGTTCAAATTAGCATACTTTCCGGTTGTGCTGATAAATGGACGATTGCCGGTAATCAATTAATTTGTAAAGGAATAAATGCGGGTGCACGTATACAAGTGCATGCATCAGAACCTTTTACCAATGTTACAATAGAACACAACGGATTAATGGATGGTTCTTTAATTATAATGGTATTCGATGAGGCTTTAGAATATGCCGAGAGCCATGCCGCTATCAGGGTACAACCCATCCTTTCACAAAAAATTTGTTTGGGGGATGCTATCTCTGATATTCCCATTCCCATTACCGGAGATGCAAATGAATTAGCAGATATTGTTTGCAGCGTAACTTCTTCAAATCAAACTTTTTTACCCGATAATGCTATTCAAATAATTGAAAAAAATAGTAACAAACTGCTTCATTTTACCGCTATTCCTGCATATGTAGGGATGGTACAGTTGCAATTAACCATCAGCAATAAAGATGGATTATTCATGCAAGTGCCCATTGTATTAGAAGTAATAGGCATGAAAGGAAAAGTTACTATTGATGCGAAAAGTAGTATCTGTAAAGGTGAAAAAATTGCGTTGAAAGGCACTCCATCTAATGGCGTTTGGGGCATAAATAATCCAACCTTTTCAGACGCTGTTAGCAATAATTTGCTTGCTAATATAAATACTGATGGTACATTAGTAGCCAATTATCCGGGTATACTTCAAGTCTTCTATACAGTAAAAGACAGTAGTGGTTGTACCGGTACTACCACAGCTAAAATACAGGTGCATGATATTCCGGTAAACAAAGTAATATCTCCTAAGGGAACTTTGCTGTGTGAAGGTAGTCAGCTACAATTAATGGCACCACAAGCTGAATCCTATCAATGGTTTAAAAATCAACAACCTTTGCAAGAAAAATCAAACATACTACAGGTAAATACTGCCGGTAATTATGGTGTACAATTAACCGATTCTAATGGTTGTAGTAATCCTGCTATTGTGCAGGTAACCATTGCCGGCATTGCAAAACCTAAAGCTGCTTTTAACTTTACAACTTATTGTACCAATTTACCGGTACATTTTCAAAACTTATCAGAGGTAAGTAATAGTGGTCCTGTAAACTTTGAGTGGACAGATAATAGGGGGAATATCAGTTATGAAGCCAGTCCTGCATTTACTTATAACGTAGCCGGTGAAGTGAAAGTGCAACTAAAAATTACTTCTCAGGTTTGTATAGCATTAACAACTGAAGCTATTAAAACCATTCAAATTGAACGCCCGGATGCAGGAAAGCTATTGCCTGTTATAGAAACAGAACAAACTGCCATCCGTTTACAGACCGGCAGAGTAGGGGTTCAGTACCAATGGCAACCTGCTACAGCTTTTGTAAATGCCAATACTGCTAATCCGTTATTGAATGTAACTGCCGGCCGTCAGCAATATACCGTTATGGTAACTGCCGCATCCGGTTGTACTGTTACTGATACAGTAGCAGTAAATGCCACAGCCAATGCCGGCATTTATGTGGCCAATGTATTTTCACCCAATGGCGATGGGCAAAATGATAGATTGTTGGTGAATTTAATTGGCTACAACCGTTTGAATTTCTTTAGAGTATACGATCGTAAAGGCAGGCTATTGTTTCAAACAGCCGATGAAGGCAATGGATGGGATGGCACCGTAAATGGTACTTTACAGCCTCTTGATACCTATGTTTGGGTAGCCGAAGCTTCTAATGAAAAAGGCCAAAGAATTTACAGGGAAGGAAGCACTACTTTATTACGATAAAAAATCTATTGGTTTTAAATTTTATTGATTTTAAGAACATCTCATAGTGGTTCCGTATTTGTGTAGTTTAAAACATAATTTACAGCCTGCCGAACGCTTATTAAATTCTAACACCCAATCCAAAGGTAATGTAAAACAAATTTTTACCATATTCCCCCGGAATAAGATTCATGGGTATGGTATAGGAGGGAGTAATATTAATATTAAATTTTCCTGCTACAAAAACAATCGGCACTGAAAATTCATATGAAAGTAAATTAAATTTTACACTATTATCTGTAACAGTTTGTTGAGAAATGGGGATAAATAATATTGAACTTTTTTCAAGATAAGTTCTTGAAAAATTTTGAGTACCAAAATATGCATAGGCTGTTGGATCAATTGCAAGTGCCATTGGAATTTTATTTCTTATTTTTAGAATAAATATATGGTCTAAACCTGGAGAAATTCCAATATCAGTTTTGTTACTAAATTTTAAATCTGCACCGAAATTAAAATTAATTATCTTGTTTGTATAAGCCGCGTTTAATCCACTCTGGTATTGTAAAGCCGATTGTACTAAAGTGCTATTTTCATTGTAGAATAATTTAGTAAAAAAAATATTGCCACTAAAATTTTTGGTAGATTGGAATCTATAACCAATTTCTCCCAATGCTCCTGTATAGTTTAAACTGGTGGTAGAATTTTCTAAAAATATAAAGCTTCCCTGTGCATATAAGCCACATTTGAGTTGATAACCTATATAAGGTACCATACCGCTGCTCTGTAAACTATCTGTTCTTCCAAAATATTGGAATCTGGAAACACCATTTATTCCGAAAGAGAATTCATTAGAACGTGTGGTATCATTCTGTGCATAAAGTTGCACAATTGATAAAATAAAGCTGAAAGTACCCAACATTGTTATTGCAATTTTATTAATCATATAAATATTTATTAAAATTAATAAAATAAAACACTTTTATAGAACAGATTGCCTGAAAACCGTTGAAAACCTAAAAATTTGTATGCGCATTATATTAAGGAAAAGAGGCTATTCATTTTTTTAAGTAGCCTCTTTTCTTTGAAATTAATTTAATTATGGATGGAAGTTTCTGAGTTGGCTTTAGCAGCAACTTTAATTTTTGCTTCTTTCTTTTCTTGGGAAGATTTATCTCCTACCTTTTGAATAGTCTGATTAGCCTCGTTTTCTTTAGATTTCACATACTTTTTTGCTGGTTTAGTATTAAGATCTGCATTAACATGAGCAGAATTGTCTGCATTTAAATTATTTTGTAGAGAACCTTTATCAGAACCACTCTTAAAGGCAGCATTTTCATTTGCATTTGTTTGAGCACTTGCATTGGCATGTGCTGAAGACTCTATAATGCCCTTAATATTGGTAGCTTCTTTTGTAGCATCGCTTTTGATTGTATTTGCACTGCCTGCCATATTTTTGTGTAATTCGCTATTCCCTGATACCCCGGTGTTACTTTCTATTGAAGCATTCATATTGGTATTGCTGCCTTGATGTTCAGTATTCAAATAGCTATTTGAATTTGTACTTCCTGAAACATTATTGCTTGATTCTGCTTTCAGTTGTTTTGAAGTACGTCTGGCTGCACTTTTTGATTCTTTTGTTGCAGCTTTACTTTCTGTATTGACTGCATTAGAAGTATTGATAACGGCTCTTGAAGCAGCAGTTGTTACTCTTTCGGCATTAACAGTTGCAGCAGTAGTGCTTCTTATAGTTCCTCCTACATTAATAATTTGTGCATCTGTTCTGATACAAAAAAACAGGGCAGTCATGAAAATGGTTGATTGAATCATTGTTTTCATAATTGTAATTTTTAAAGTTTGAAAATAGAATTGAATGAATATTTATTCCAAAGACAATTTTTATGCCAGAAATAATTTTTATATTGCTGTTTCCTCAGCCAAACCGGTCAGGTGATAAATACGAATAATTTGGAAATTTAGATGGAAATGCAAATAAATAGTGGCATAGAGCCTGATTTTATTATAAATTAGATGGCTTAGGTGTTGATTTTTAAAATTTAAAATTGTATTTAGAGTAAATTCAGTAAGATTAATTTAAAAGTTTTTTTAGTACTTTTTTTCACATATTTCGATGAAAGAATTAAAAATTAAAGCGAAAAAATGTTTCATTTTCATTTTTCAACCCATCATAAAGTATTAATTATCTGCATCGCCATCTGTTTGTTTACAGGTTTTCTGAATTATTTTTTACTGCAGCCCAATATTTTTCTGTTTCATGTGTTGCATCTTTCCATTCATCCTGTTTTTGTGATTCATTCCACTTTTATCAGGAATTTTTTGCTTGGTTACTTTGCAGACGGGTTGTGGTGTCTTGCCCTATGCCTCCTAACCTTGCTATTAAAAGAATTAAATTATTTGAAGAAAGCCGGAATAATAACTATATTAGTAGTACCATTTTTAACGGAAATATTACAATACTTTGGCATTATTGGCGGTACGTTTGATTGGTTGGATATACTGACTTACCTGCTCATTATTTTGGCCTTTCTGCTTTTTTCAACCTTGCTAAAAAAACAATAACATGAAAAGGTTTACCTCGCTTATTGCACCAATGCTGGTCATTGCTCTATTTTTGTGTATGGCTATAGCCAGCACCCCTCCGAAAGCACCTTCCCCGGTTGTTTTTGACGGTATTTTTAGTTACAAAGCTGATAGGGATGAAGTAGTAAAAAATGCCGCCAAAGTGGGCTTTATTAAAAATAGTGTTAGTCCGAGTATTGTATTAAGGGTTCCACATGCCAACCAGCAGATTCTGGAACAGGATAAAAATACAAATGCCAATAACATTAGCTCTTCCGGAATCTTTGATCCGAATAACAATTTGTATGATTTAAATGTATATAATACTATTGAAAAGGAGTTGCTAAAAGGGGGCTTTACGGTTCGCGACAGGGCATTGTTTGATAAAGTGCTGGGCGACAAAAGTGTGAGTGATTATTCTAAAATAAAGGAATTAACAGAAACGGATTTGATACTGGAATTAAGCAATATTCAGTATGTGCCTTATGCCTTTAATGCATTCAGTTACCATACCAAAGGCCGGCATGGTGTTATCAATACCAACATACACAACTGTGCCCATACCATTTATTTATATGGGTTAAAACTTGAGTTTAAGTTAATCAGGGTAAAAGATAACGATTATATTGGTTCTTTTACCTATAACTATTCACCCTGTAATAATGCACCCTGCGATTATTTGGTGAGTTGTTTGGGTGATGATTGCAGTGAGCCTTATGTTCAACAGGGAGATGTAAAAATTACTGCACAAAGATTAATTACCCGTGAAATAATTACCCGGTTTGTGAAAGAGTCATCACAAAATTTGGTAAAACAAATTTTAGAATAATAAGTAAATTAAGAGGGGAAAGTACTTAAAACTTTCCCCTCTTTTAAGTGTAGAATAATGTTTGATTTTATCTATAAGTTTACACCTGCCAGTTCTAAACTTCTTTTTTTCAATTTTACAATTTCTACATTTTCAATAATGGGTTCGGGCATTACAATCAAAGAGGTTTCATTTTCCTTCCACCATGTTTGGCCATATAAATGACTGGCATGAATAACGCCAATCAAATATTTTCTTTCTTCGCCGGCATGCCATTCTTCTATCCACTCAAAATCATCTTTTTGAATAAAGTGCCAATCGGTAAAACTAAGGTATACTTTCAGGTAAAAATCATGCGTAAGGGTATGCGGCTGGTGGTGGTATAGTTTCTTATATTCATATTTGTACTGGTAGCGCAGAGCGGCAATATCGCTCAAAACAGCCGATGCTGTTGGGAAGCTGCCTGCTCCTTTTCCATAAAAAAACTGTTTGTCGGCAAAGCCGCTTTCAATGACTACACCATTGTATTCATTTTTAACAAATGAAAGAGGTTCGTCTGTTTTTGTAAATTGAGGTAACACAAATGCGGATACGTTACCATCTTTTAATTTCTTGGCTTGTGCTACTAATTTTATTTCATATTTTTTTTCCTGGGCTACCTGTGCATCTGCAGTTTGTATGCTTTGAATGCCTGTAAACAGAATATTTTTAGGATGCTCTACAATTCCGTAAGCATGATTTAATAAAAGCGACCATTTGTTTACCGCATCATATCCTTCCACATCCAACACAGGATTGCTTTCTGCAAAACCCGATTGTTGCGCCAGTAAAAGTGCTTCCGAAAAACTCAGTTGATCTTCAAACATTTTGGTTAAAATAAAATTGGTAGATCCGTTGACTATAGCTTTAATGGCATGCAACAAATCATTATCGTAGTATTCCTCTAGATTTCTGATTACAGGTATCGATGCACAGGCAGCACTCTCATACAATAAGGAGCAACCGGTTTCCAATTGTATCTGCAGCAGCTCAGGTAAATGTTCTGCCAGCATTTTTTTATTGGCACTTACCACTGCCTTTCCATTGCGCAATGCAGTAGCAACAATTTCAAATGCGGCTTCAGCATCATCGGTTACTTCTACAATTACGTTGATGTGTTCATCAAATAATAAACTGTTTTTATCGGTTGTAAATAACTGGTCGGGCGCATTTCTTTTTTTCTGCAGGTGTTTAATACACACTTTTGTTAACTCGGCCTTTAATGAGGGGGTTTGCTGCAATACTTTGTATAAACCTTCTCCTACTACCCCAAAGCCAAATAAACCAATGTGTAATGATTGATGTTGCATAATAAATTCTAGTTATAATTAATTAAAAATCATCTGGACAAAAGAACCGGTAACAAAAAAGCCCGCCATTGATAAATCAGGCAGGCTTTATATAATACATCTATATATTAGGGGGATGTAAATAAAAATTGACTGACTTATCTTTCCCATTGGTATGGGATGGAGTTGGCACCTTCATGTTATAAAAACATGGGTTGCCAAGGCTTCATTGGGCCAATTCCCTCTGCCTTTCTTGATAAGTGATAAAAAAGAACTGGCGCAAAAGTACAATAAGTGGTTTCAAATCTCCAAATATTTTTTTAATCGGGTGGAATTAGCTTTCTATGCTGTTGCAAAACGTGTCAACAATTCCTTCAAAGGCTTGTTCCTATCTTTGATACAATTTTATGGCAAAAAAAATGAAGAATAAGATAGTGACAGATGGTGCCGGTGTTACCGATGCTATTGAAATAATGGGTGCAAGGGAACATAATTTAAAAAATATAGATGTTTCTATTCCTAAAAATAAATTGGTAGTTATTACCGGTGTAAGTGGCAGTGGTAAATCATCCCTGGCTTTTGATACCATTTATAATGAAGGCCAACGCCGTTACATGGAGAGTTTTAGCGCCTATGCCCGCCAGTTTATTGGCGATATGGAGCGGCCTGAAGTTGATAAAATTACCGGTTTATCGCCCGTTATTTCTATAGAACAAAAAACTACTAATAAAAATCCGCGCTCAACAGTAGGTACGGTAACTGAGGTGTATGATTTTCTACGTTTGTTGTATGCACGTGTAGCAGATGCCTACAGTTATGAAACCGGGAAAAAGATGGTAAAATTCTCTGAAAAAGAAATCATTGATCATATTTATACTTCATTTCCCAATCAAAAAATTTCTATTCTTGCGCCATTGGTAAGAGGCCGCAAGGGGCACTATCGCGAATTATTTGAAGAAATAAGAAAAAAAGGTTTTTTAAAGGTACGAATTGATGGTGAGATAAAAGATTTAACGGCTAAACTGCAGGTTGACCGGTATAAAGTGCATGATATTGAAGTGGTAATTGACCGTATGCCGGTTTCAACGGATATGCACTTGCGTATTACAAAAAGTGTGGAGCAGGCTTTAAAAATGGGTAAAGATCTGATGTTTTTATTGATAAATGATACCAATAAATTAGTGCAATACAGCAGCAGGCTTATGTGTATGGATACCGGTATTAGCTATGAAGAGCCATCGCCCAATGCATTTTCTTTTAATTCGCCTTATGGTGCCTGCCCGGTATGTAAGGGCCTGGGTTCCATTTATTCAGTTAGTTTAACGCAAATTATTCCTGATAAAAATGTTTCAGTGAAAAATGGTGGAATTGCCCCCCTGGGTCAGGAGCGAAACACCCAATTGTTTCAGCAAATGGCTGCATTTGCAAAAAAACATAAAATCAATATTGATAAACCTATTGCCACCCTCAGTAACACTGAACTGAATTTATTGTTATACGGTACCGAATTGCCGGACGATGCCGATACTTTATTGAATGCCTCAGACGATGCATTCATAGCAAGCCAGGGATATACCGGATCTTTTGAAGGTATAATTCCTATGTTGAAGAGATGGTTTACTTCTTCTGGTAGTACTGAAACTACCAGAGAATGGGTGGAGCAATTTATGGAGCTGAAAACCTGCCCCTCCTGCAATGGTGCCCGTTTAAAAAAAGAAAGTTTATGGTTTAAAATTGATGGTAAAAATATTGCAGAATTGGGTGATATGAGTTTGGATTTATTAACCCAATGGTTTCAGCAACTACCCAAAAAATTAAGCGAAAAGCAAAGCGTTATTGCCAAAGATGTTTTAAAAGAAATTAATGATCGTTTAGGGTTTTTAACCAACGTAGGCTTAACTTATTTGCATTTAAACCGACCATCCCGATCATTGAGTGGAGGAGAAAGCCAACGGATACGGCTTGCTACACAAATCGGTTCACAACTGCAGGGTATTACCTATATTTTAGATGAACCATCTATCGGATTACATCAGCGGGATAATCACAGACTCATACAGGCTTTGCAAAATTTAAGAGATATAGGTAATAGTGTGCTGGTAGTGGAACATGATAAAGACATTATGCTGGCTGCCGACTATTTAATAGATATTGGACCGCGTGCCGGTAAAATGGGTGGTAGTGTGGTTGCTGCAGGCACACCTGCAGAAGTAATGCAGTTACAAACACCCACAGCCGGTTATTTAAATGGAAGCATTCATATTCCTATACCGGCGGCAAGACGAAAAGGGACTGGCCAATTGATTGAATTGAAAGGTGCATCGGGTAATAATTTAAAGAATGTTTCGGTACATTTTCCTTTAGGTACTTTAATATTGGTTACCGGTGTTAGTGGTAGTGGTAAATCTAGCCTGATTAATGAAACGCTTTATCCGCTATTGGCGGCACATGCTTACCAGTCGCGCATAAAACCCATGCCCTTCAAAGCCATTAAAGGGTTGGAATATATAGACAAGGTAATTGAAATTGACCAATCGCCCATTGGTCGCACACCACGCAGTAACCCTGCTACTTATTGTGGATTTTTTACAGATATACGTACCTTGTTTGCATCGGTACCGGAGGCAAAAATACGCGGCTATAATGCCGGACGATTTTCTTTTAATGTAAAAACAGGCCGTTGTGAGGTATGTGAGGGCGGCGGGATGCGTGTAATTGAAATGAATTTTTTACCTGATGTATATGTGCCCTGCGAAAAATGCAATGGCAAGCGGTACAACCGCGAAACACTTGAAATAAGATATAAAGGCAAATCTATTAGCGATGTGTTGGATATGTCGGTAGATGAGGCCTGTGATTTTTTTCAACCTGTTCCCTGGATTTATCGTAAAATAAAAATACTACAAGAAGTAGGGCTGGGTTATATTACTTTAGGGCAAAGTGCTGTAACATTGAGTGGGGGTGAGGCACAACGGGTAAAATTAGCAACCGAGTTAGGAAAAAAAGATACCGGTAAAACCTTTTATATTTTAGATGAACCTACTACCGGTCTCCATCTTCAAGATATTATGTTGTTAATGGATGTATTACAAAAATTAGTGAACCGGGGTAATACTGTATTGGTGATTGAACATAATCTGGATGTAATTAAACAAGCAGATCATGTTATTGATTTAGGTCCGGAAGGTGGTGCAGGTGGCGGAAAAGTATTATTTGAAGGAACGCCAGAGGGTTTGTGTACTGTAAAAGACAGCCATACGGGACATTTTCTGGCATTAGAATTAAAACAATTTATTCAAACTACTTCAAAGAAAACAAATAAAAGAGTAGGCGGATAATACTTACAACTGTTTGTATTGGCTGTGTTTTCATCTATAATCAGATGCAATATGCTGCAATTTAAAAATTCTAATCCACTTCTAATCTATTCTTTGCATTTCTAACAAAAAATTTTATTGTTCCTGTTTAGCTTTGCAGTAAAAATAGCAGTAACCCATGCATCGCTTTTACAAAGCATATAATTTAATTGTTAAGTTACTTTTTTTTATCCTGTACATACTTTTTTTTGGGGTACAGTTGCTATTTAATTTTGATGCAGTACCTGAAGATCAAATTATTTATACACAGCTTCATTTACATGAAACTTATCAGCCGCATCAATATTTTAAAAAAGCAGTTTACACGCACAATAGTTCTCAACGGGGAGATAATATTCGTTTAAACAAACGTTATCAGCCCGAAACTGTAGCAGCTTCTACTTTCTTTGTATTAGCCATTATTCCGCTATTATTTATTTGCATTCCCTATTGCAAATATAGGGAATCTTTTGTATCTTACTTTCAGCATACTCTGGCGCTGAGAGGGCCACCCGTAGGTATGTAAACCAATCATTTCTTTTATTTCATTTTAAAAACCAACAGGTTATATGTTTGTATTAAACAGAAAGTCAATAATTGGCTGTATGCTAATTGTTGTATGGATAGGTAGTAGTGTAACTGTTACCGGCCAAACAATCCAGCCATTTTACTCATTACCTCAATTAACAGATTCTGCATTGCAGTATTATCCATCTATTATGAGTAAGCAGGCTTTAATAGCCAGTGCTAAAGCGGGTATTATGGATGCCAAACATGCTGCATTGCCATCACTTCAGGTACATGATCAGATAACAATGGCCACTGCCAATGGTGTTACCGGAACATTTCTTCCTTTGGGAATTGCTATTCCAACAGCAGGTGGCATAACCGCCGATAATAATTCACAAGCTGCTTCAGGCAATCTGGGTATGATATACAGCCAGTATGAGTTGTATAATTTTGGATTGAATAAAGCACGTGTAGAAGATGCAAAGGCCAATGAAAAATTTAGTGAAGCAGATTATGCAAAAGAATCATATCTGCTGAAACTAAATGTTGCGAATTATTATCTGGCCTTATTAAAAAATATACAACAGTTAGGTGTAGAACAAGATAATGTTCGGCGTTATGAAACCTTATTTAGTGTAATTAGAGCACAAACTGCCAGTGGGTTAAAGCCCGGTGTAGATTCTTCTTTAGCTAAGGCAGAATTAGCCAAAGCGCGTATTAATTTAAATAATCAGTCAGATGTGGTGCTTCGCTTACGCGAACAACTCTCTATGTTAACCGGCATACCCATGCAACGGTTAAATATAGATACGGCAGTAGATCGTTTTAATACCTTGATTAATCAAAATAATTTTACCAATCAGATAGATACCTTAGGTAATCCATTGATAGATTATTATCAGCAGATTAAGAACAGGTATATTTCTCAGGGACGTTTGATTCAAAAAACCTATCAGCCTAAAATTTATCTGGCAAGTGGTTTTTGGGGTCGCGGTTCCAGCATCGATTATCAGGATCAATACAAAGCTATCGGTACCGGATTTGGGTACCAACGGTATAACTACGCACTGGGTTTGGCATTTACCTATAATTTATTTGATGGTATTCATCGCAAAGATCAGATGGCTGTGAACAAGTTTGCTACACAATCCAGCGACTATGATTTGCAACAGCAAAAATTATATTTATCGAATGCCTATCAAAAGTCATTGGCTTCTATTGACATCATTCAGAAAAATTTGCAGGAAATACCCATTCAGTTACAATCGGCTCGCGATGCCTATCATCAAAAAGTTGCGCAATACAATGCCGGTTTAATTAATCTGATTGATTTAACCAACTCTGCTTTTGTATTATACCGCAGCCAAACAGACTATATTCAAACCATTACCAACTGGTTGCAGGCTAACTTAGATAAATCTGCCGCAGCCGGAACAATTGATTCATTCATCCAAACAATAAAATAATTTATATGGTACGAGCAGCCCTTAAAAGGCCCATTACGGTAATTGTATTGTTTGCAGGGTTATTGCTGTTTGCAGTAATGGCTTTACGAACCATACCTATTGATATATTCCCTAAACTAAATTCTCCTACCATTTATGTAATTGAACAATATGGCGGTATGTCTGCCGCACAAATGGAAGGTTTTTTTGCCACCCGTATGGCCGACCAGTTTTTGTATATAGATGGTGTCAAGAATATTGAAAGCAAAAATATTCAGGGTTTAACTTTAATTAAACTTACCTTTTATGAGGATGCAAATATGGCGGAAGCCTCAGCACAGGTTGCTTTGCAGGTAAATAGAACCATGGCATTCTTTCCACCAAGTGCCTTACCACCTACCGTTATTCGGTTTGATGCCTCTTCATTGCCGGTTGGTGAGTTAGTGTTTAGCAGCAAGACACGTCCGTTAAAAGACATCTTCGATCTGGCTGTTACGCGGATACGCCCTTTGTTTGCAACGGTACCGGGCTTGTCTGCACCACCACCTTTTGGTTCTAATGCACGTACCGTATTAATTAATATTGATCCTACTAAACTAAGTTCATTTAACCTATCTGCTGATCAGGTGGTAGAAGCCATTGCTAAAAACAATGCCATTTCACCATCAGGCAACATACGGATAGATAGTACCATGTATGTTACTTCGGTAAACTCATTGGAAACCAAAGTAAAAGATTTTGAAAATATACCTATTGTAAGTAATAATGCTACTTCCATTTTTGTAAAAGATGTAGCAAAAGTTACCGATGGGGCGGATATTACGGTAGACTATGCATTAATTAATGGCAAACGTTCGGTTTATATACCGGTAGTAAAAACAGCCAGTGCATCAACCTGGGGTGTGGTGCAAGACCTGCGTTCAAAATTACCTGAAATGCAAAGTTTGTTGCCCAGCGATGTACATATTCAATATGCATTTGACCAATCGGTGTTTGTAATTAACTCGGCCAAAAGTTTAATGACAGAAGGCATATTGGGCGCCATACTTACCGGGTTAATGGTACTACTATTTTTACAAGATTGGCGCAGTAGCGTGGTGGTAATTATTACCATTCCGGTAGCTATTTTGAGTGCTGTTTTCTTCTTAAAAATCGCAGGGCAAACCATTAATATCATGACACTAAGTGGTTTGGCTTTGGCCATAGGAATATTGGTAGACCAGGCAACGGTTACCATTGAAAATATACACCAGCACTTAGAAATGGGTAAGCCGAAAAAACAAGCCATTTTAGATGCCTGTCAGGAAATATCGTTCCCGCTTTTATTAATTTTATTATGTATCCTGGCGGTGTTTGCCCCTGCATTTGTAATGTCGGGTGTACCAAGAGCCATGTTCCTTCCTTTATCATTGTCCATTGCTTTTGCAATGATAGTATCTTATGTAGGTGCTCAAACTTTGGTGCCGGTTATTTCAAACTGGTTGTTGAAAGAAGATATGTTCAACAAATACAGCCATACCAAACAACATGCACATGCAGGTTTGGCATTAGACCAGCAGGAAGATGCCGAAGTAATTGAGCATACCAAAGAAGACGAAGAACACCAGGAAGAAGACAACTTCTTTCAACGGATTAAAGTGGCATTAGCCAGCCGCTTAACCAAGTGGATACCCAAGCGTAAACTGATTGTAATTGTTTATTTGATATTGGCATTTGGAGCAGCCGGATTTTGTTTTGTGATTATAGGTAAAGATTTATTGCCTAAAACCAACACCGGAGAATTGCAACTTCGGTTAAGAGAACCCGATGGAACCCGTTTAGAAGTTACAGAGCGGGCTACCAAAGGTGTTTTGAATATTATTGATTCAACAGTTGATAATAATGTTGAAATATCTTCTGCTTACGTAGGTTTGGTACCCAGTAATTTTGGTACCAGTAATTTATATATTTTTAATAGTGGTACGCATGAAGCCGTTATTCAAATTAATTTGAATGAAAAGTATAAGGTGAATATGGAAAACTTAAAAGAAAAATTACGGTATGCCATTGCCAAAGCATATCCTGATATTAAAATTTCTTTTGAGCCCATTGAATTAACCGAGAAAATTATGGCACAAGGTGCATCAACACCCATTGAGGTTCGCGTAGCGGGTAAGAATATGACCGATATTGAGAATTATGCCAATCGGGTAATGGGAAATATGAAGGCAATTCCTTTTCTGCGCGATGTGCAAATTGCAGAGCCTTTAAAATATCCTACCATCAATATAAAAGTAGATCGTGAAAAATTGGCGTTAATGGGTTTAACCATTGATAATGTTTCGCGAAGTATTACTGCCAGTACATCTTCCAGTCGTTATACCAATAAAAATTTCTGGTTAGATCCCAATAACTCTTATACCTATCAAACACAGGTACAAATTCCGGAATATGCCATGAATTCATTGGAAGAATTACAGGCTACTCCGCTGGTAAAAGGACAGGCCAGACCGGTGCTATCAGATGTAGCTACGCTTTCAGTAGATAGTTTACCGGGTGAATATGACAGAAGTGGCCCCAGACGTTTTGTTGTAATTAGTGCCAACATTTATAAAAAAGATTTAGGAGCTGCTACTACTGCAGTGCAGGCAGCGATTCATCAATCTGGCACACCGCCATCCGGATTAGTTACACAGGTAAAAGGAATGTCTTCGCTGCTGGTTGAAACATTAGATTCATTGCAAAGTGGATTGTTAGCAGCCATTATTGTAATATTGTTGTTATTGGCAGCAAATTATCAATCATTTGGTTTAGCAGTATCAGTATTGGCAACTGTACCTGCAGTATTGCTGGGTTCCATGCTCATGTTGCTGGCCACAGGTGCAACGCTGAACCTGCAATCCTATATGGGTATTATTATGTCAACGGGTGTATCGGTAGCTAATGCCATTCTTATTGTAACCAATGCTGAATCTTTACGGTTAGAATATAAAGATCCGTTTAAAGCAGCAGTAGTAGCTGCCAGTATCAGGCTAAGACCTATCTTAATGACCAGCCTTGCCATGATAGCAGGTATGATACCTATGGCAAGTGGTTTGGGTGAAGCAGGCGATGAATCAGCTCCATTAGGTCGTGCGGTGATAGGCGGATTGGCTGCATCTACAGTAGCTGCCTTATTCATAGTGCCTTTGGTATATGGATGGGTACAGCAAAAAGCTTCATTCAGGGATGTATCTCTGTTGCCTGAAGATGAGGTAAAAGATGATCATGCACCCAATCCCGCATAACATAAAATAACTATTTTATATGCAATTCATGTTATTCAATAATTAACTATAAAATTTACCACAATGAAATATTATATTGTTCTTTTCGGTACTTTATTGATGCTTGCATCCTGCTCTTCTAAAAAAGTAGAAAAGCAAAAAGACCCGCCTACAGTAGATACCACCACACATTATACGATAGCAACTGTAAAGAAAGGTGGCGTAAGTGTGGCATTAAAATTACCGGCCAAACTTGCTGCCTATCAGGAAGTAAGTATCTTTCCCAAAGTGAATGGCTATGTAAACAGTGTTTTGGTGGATATTGGTTCCAGGGTTTCAAAAGGCCAGCTTTTAATGGTATTGGAAGATCCGGAATTAGAACAAGCCATGTTACAAGCCAAAGAAAGATACGAACGATCTAAGGCAGATTTGTCTATTGACAAAGAAAATTATGTTCGTTTGTTAGAAGCAGCTAAAACACCCGGTGCTATTTCTCCATTAGATGTATCTGCAGCGCGAACCAAAGTGCAAGCCGATAGTTCATTAAGTAATGCCGAAAAAGCTAACTGGAAATACCAGGAAACCATGCTGGGCTATTTAAAAGTGTTTGCACCTTTTTCCGGAGTGATAACTGAAAGAAATGTGCATCCCGGTGCGCTGGTAAGTGCAGCCATTAAAGATCAACGTATGTTAGAACTGAAAGATATAGCACACCTGCGTTTACAAATTGATGTACCGGAAGATATTGCTGCTCATTTTAAAGATAAAGATACAATTGCCTTTTATACCAGTGCTTTTCCGGGAAAAAGGAATATTGGTTTTGTAAGCAGAAATTCTTATAATGTTAATCCTCAATTTAGAACCCAACGGATGGAAGTTGACGTATACAATAATAATTACCTGCTTTCTCCGGGTATGTTTGTAGAAGTGCAATTATTTACAAAAGGTAATCCGAACGCTATGTCTGTTCCTAAATCAGCAGTTGTTACATCTACTGAAAGAAAGTATGTAATTGTTGTCAGAAATGGAAAAGCAGTTAAAGTAGATGTACATACCGGAAATGATGATGGCACTCAGATTGAAGTGTATGGTGCAATACAACCCGGTGAAGAAATAATTAGTAATCCAAGTGATGATATTAAAGATGGAAGTACCATTCATGCATAAATAGCATTACTGATATATAAAAAGCGACCGGGAAGTAATTTTCGGTCGCTTTATGTTTTATGATACTTATCTTATTTGGTATATGATTCTATGTTAGTTTTGGTTGCAAAGCGCATGAATAAAACAGTAGCTGCATCCGGTTGTCCGTGCAGATGTATAAAAAACTGTACCCAACACAATAATCACCAATAATGCCAGTATAATGATAAATCCGTTTTTACGCATATATTTTCTTTATTTTCAACTATACAAAATTACCCGGGATTCTTGCTTTACTCATATAATATCCTTTTATGCACTATAACTGTTGGTAATCACTATGCTTATTTAGTAGGCTAATTCCCATACATTTAATCTGGCTGTTTAATCATTTCTATGTGATCTATTCCATCTTCATCATATACATCACTGCTTTGTACAAAACCAAGCGATTCATAAAACTGTTTTAAATACAATTGCGCACCAATTTGTATAGGAGCTTTTCCAAACAATTCATAGCAAGATGCAATTGAATGTAGCATTAATGCACGCCCTATTTTCTGTTTACGAAAATTTGGTGCAGTAACCACTCTTCCTATACTCATAAATCGGTATACCTTGCCCGGTGCTATTAAACGGGTATAAGCGGCCAACTGATTATTCACAAATCCCATGCAATGGTAGCTGAATTGGTCTTTATTATCCATATCTAAAAACACGCAATTTTGCTCCACTACAAATACTTCACTTCTTAGTCTTAGCAGGTTATATAATTCATCGGGTGTTAATGTATGAAATGCTTTTATCTGCCAATCAATACTTTTATTGCTATCTTCCATTCTAAAATTATTTTTTGTAGGTTTAATCGGGCATTATTTGTTGTAAAAACTGGATGCTTTTGTTGTATGTGTCAATTAAGTTTACTCCTGTCCACCCATGTCCTGCACCTGCATATTGATTATATTGATGGGTTATATTGTACTGAATCAGCCGGTTATTTAAACTATCACTTTGGCTAATGGGTATCACATCATCAGCCGTTCCGTGAAAGATAATGGTGGATGGCAGGTTGGCTGTGATAACTAAATATAACGGGTTGGAACTGATGTGGCCTGGTATGTTAGTAGCAGGTGTTCCACTCATGAAAATAGATATCAGTGCCGGATATGTTGGATTCGGCGCATTATAATACAACGCAGCTAAATCAGTGAGGTCAAATAAATCAACCACTGCTTTTATTTTATTGGGATGGGTATAACCTAATAGTAAAGCTAATTGAGCACCTGCTCTGGCGCCAAATACAGCCGATTTGCCGGCATTGATAATATACTTTGCTTGTTGCTGTTGAATGAATTGAAATGCGCTGTTGATATCTGATAATTGTGCAGGCCATACATTGGCTCCCTGAATGGTTGCCAAACGGTAATTGATATTGCACAATGCAAAATTGGGTAAACTGTTTTGTAGGGTTTGTATAGCGGTATCAAAATCAGCTTTATCTCCTGATGTCCATGCGCCTCCATGAATGAGGATTAATGCTTTGGTATGGAGGGTATTTCTTCCGGCAGGTAAGTAAACATCCATTTTTTGTAACGGGTCATTTCCATAAGATACATTCTTGATAGTTTGAGCTGTTAATGACCCATTATTGGATACCATATTTTTTTTGTTGCAGGCCATGAAACCTGTTAAGGTAAATGCAACAAAAAAAAGATAACAGCAACTATTGTTGATTTTCATGCAGCTATGTTGATGGCAATAAAATTAATTAAAACTTTGGTTGCAAATAGGCTACAGTTTTCAAAACAGTTTTCTATTATCTATTGCTGGCTGGTATTCACACGCTTTACTGGTTATAAAAGTATGCCACTGAATACTAAAATAATTAAGAAGCTTCAATGTTTATCTTCCTTCAATACCAGGCACCACAGGCAGACTTTCATTCCCAGCTTCACCAACTGATTGTACTGCAAAAAAATAATTGTCCTTAGAATATGGCAGATCAGCACTGGTAGCAGTGGTAAATAATTTCTTTTGCCAGAAAGCGCTGGTAGTTTCCCGCATTAAAATATAATATCCCTTTACGTTGCCGGTGGCGGGTTTATCCCAATGCAGGCTGGTATAATTGCTTAATTTTTTTACTTCTACAGTTACATTTTGTGGCATGGCAGGTGCTTTGGCTAAATTTGCAAGGTTGGCTAAGTTAATGGCTGTGTTTTTTCTTAGGTATTCATAGTCCATAAATTCAGGCAAATCGCCATATTGAATGCCATTTTCTTTTCTTACATCCTGATGTTGGTGGTAATAGTTTTCATTCATTTCAGTAAACCTTACTGCAGCAAAACCATTTTCAACATAGGGCAAGTGGTCGCCACCTCTTAAAAAGCGGTCGTTTCTGTAAATCATTACCACCTGAATATTGTCTACATATCTTTCGCCAATTTCTTTTACATAACGGGCTAACTGACGGGCCTTACCGTCGTTTTCCAAACCTAATGCCCGAATACGTTTGGCTTGTTTTTCTGTTTCATAAGCCGGTAATCCTTCGCTAAAAACTCTGATTCTTGTATTGTCAATAATATTGGTTTCGCTGCTGTTGTTGCTGCCCATGATATCGTTGTTTAGTACAGCTTCAATATCCCAACCTTCTTTTTTGGCTTTTTTGGCCATATAGTATGCACCTAATAAACCCTGCTCTTCTCCACTCACTGTTACAAAAATTACAGTAGCAGGAAAAGCATGTCGGCTCATAATTCTGGCACATTCAATTACAGCTGCTGAACCGCTGCCGTCGTCGTTGGCACCGGGTGCATCATTTACCCGATCCATTACATTGGTGCGCATATTATCTAAATGCCCGCTGATAATAAAAACACGATGGTCGTTCGGATCAGTGCCTTTTAAAGTAGCTATTACATTGCCTAAAATAATGGTACTATCTACTCTTTTTCCATCCGGATGATACGTAACCGTGTCAATAAAAGCAGTTAAACGGCCGTTACTGGCAGTAGCAAATTCATTGAATTTTTGTAATACCCATTTTCTGGCAGCACCAATACCTCTTTTAGGATTGGTTTGTGTGCTGAGCGTATTGCGTGTGCCAAAGTTTACTAAAGTTTTAATGTAACTGTGTAGTGAATCGGAAGATACTTCTTTTACCATTGCTGCAATTTCAGGATCGCGGTCAATAATGGTTTGGCTATAAATAGCTGAAGAGCTAACTGCTAAAAGCAGTAGGGTGCAATAAAATTTTCTCATAGCATTTGTTTATTGTTTAAAGATAAATAGAAAGATGGTTTTGAAGATTAGTAATTGTATTTGTTTTTCCAGCGTTCTTTTAAAAATTTTCTGATTTCATTTTCTCTGGTATTGTTTCCGGGTGAATAAAACGTTGTGCCAGATATTTCTTTGGGCAAATATTCCTGATTCAAAAAATTACCTTCACCCAAATGCGGATATTGGTAGTTTTTTCCATAATCTAAATTTTTCATTAAAGTAGTAGGGGCATTGCGAATGTGTAATGGAACGGAAAGATCGCCGGTAGTTCTTGCTGTTTGCAATGCTTTATTAATGGCTTCGTATGCAGCATTACTTTTTGGTGAACCTGCTAAATACGTGGCACACTGGCTTAAAATAATTCTGCTTTCCGGATATCCGATTTTATTCACTGCATCAAAAGTGGCATTGGCCAATAATAACGCATTGGGATTGGCGTTGCCAATATCTTCACTGGCAAAAATAACCATACGCCGGGCAATAAATTTAACATCTTCCCCGCCTTCTATCATACGTGCCAGCCAGTATACAGCAGCATTCGGATCGCTTCCCCGCATGCTTTTAATAAAGGCAGAAATAATATCATAGTGTTGCTCGCCATTTTTATCATACAGCGCCACTTTTTGTTGGGCAATGGCTGTTACCATTTCGTTGGTAATTGTAATATTTTTTTCTTTGGAGGATAGAATAACCAGTTCAAATAAATTGAGCAATTTTCGGGCATCACCTCCGGAAAGTTGCAATAGCGCAATGGTTTCTTTTAATTGAATGGAGTAGGTTTGCAGAGTTGCATCTTTCTCAATAGCGGTTTGCAATAGTTGCAACAAATCATTTTCCTGTAATGGTTTTAAAAGATATACCTGGCAACGGCTCAGCAAAGCTGCATTAACTTCGAAAGAAGGATTTTCGGTTGTTGCACCAATTAAGGTAATAATGCCTTGTTCAACAGCGCCTAATAATGCATCCTGTTGGCCTTTGTTGAAGCGATGAATTTCATCTATAAATAAAATGGCACGTTTGGTTTGCCTGGCTGTTTCAATGACTTCTCTTACTTCTTTTACGCCGCTGCTAATGGCGCTGAGTTGAAAGTAAGGTACCTGTAAAGTATTAGCAATAATATTGGCTAAGGTTGTTTTACCCACGCCAGGTGGTCCCCATAAAATAATGGAAGGAATATAACCTTGTATCAGCGCTTTATTGAGAATACTGTCTTTTCCGGTAAGGTGCTGTTGGCCGGATAATTCCTGTAAAGACTTTGGACGCATTCTTTCCGCCAAAGGAGGCATTGTGTTCATGCCTGAAAAGTAAAAAAAAATATTCAGGGTATGGCCAACAAAAAATTATTTTAAGAATAAAGCTGCATATTTTTTCATGAGTTGGTAGGTGGTTAAAATATGCACAAATAAAACAATAGAAAAAGGCAGCATAATTAAAATGGCATTGTGCATGGCAGCCATTAATTCGGATGAAGTGATGTTGGCAGGCAAGTTAGCTGGTTTAGATTCGTTTAATACAGCTAAAAATTTGGCATACATGTCCTTGTTGGAAAAGAAATATAAAATGGAAACACAAGATATAATGGCTAATACTGAAAAGATAATAGCTATTGCAGCATTAATTTTAATCCAATCTTTCAAGGTTGCTTTACAAGGGCTGTTTTTTAAGATGCCTTTGTATAAAAAAACAGCACTGGCAAAAATATAAATTACCACACAGGCCAATATCACAGCACTTAGCATAACAGTTGGATTGCCAATGCCGGCAAAAATGGAAATTACACTCTCAAAGCCAAACAGGGTAGCAAAGGGAAGTAAAATGATGGTAAGAATTCTATAAATACTTAATATTTTCATACTTATTTTTTACTGTTTCAATATTTCAGACTGCTGAGGTGTTGTTATTTGAATCGGTTACTGTAGGTTCAGTTTTATTTGTAACTCTTTAAATTGTTTTTCATCAATAGGGCCGGGGGCATCTAACATCACATCTCTGCCGCTGTTGTTTTTGGGGAATGCAATAAAATCGCGGATGCTTTCGCTGCCGCCTAAAATGGCGCAAAGCCGATCGAACCCAAATGCCAATCCGCCGTGTGGTGGTGCACCATATTCAAATGCACCGAGTAAAAATCCAAATTTGTGTTGTTGTTCTGCTTCATCCATACCCAGTGCATCAAACATTTTTTCCTGGAGTTGGCGTTGATAAATACGAACAGAACCACCGCCAATTTCATTGCCATTCAATACCATATCGTAGGCATTGGCTTTTATATTGGCATAGGGGTGCTCTAAATATTTTGCAGGATCAGTAATAACTGGCGAGTGTTGAATCATGGTTTCAATGTCTTCCGGTTTGGGCGAGGTGAAAGGATGGTGCCTGGCAACCCATCGGTTGTCTTCTGAATCATATTCAAACAATGGAAAATCAAGTACCCACAATAATTTAAATTCATCTTTTTTGCGTAAGCCTAAACGGTTGGCCATTTCAAGCCTCAATTCGCTCATGGCCTTACGTGTTTTTTCTTCTGTTCCGGCTAATAATACAATTAAATCGCCGGGTTGTGCATTGGCTGCGGCTGCAATGGCTTTTAGCTTATCCTCACTGTAAAACTTATCTACACTGCTTTTGAGTGTTCCATCGGTATTGTACTTAATAAATACCAAGCCTTTCATGCCAATTTGTGGTCTTTTTATCCATTCGGTTAATTCGTCGGTTTGTTTACGGGTATATTCACTACAGCCCGGAATGGCAATGGCAATAACGGTTTCGGCTTCATCAAACACTTTAAAATCGGCACCATTAATAAGATGTGCCTGATTTTGTTTACCAGAAAATGCATGTGCCGGAAATTTAATATTACACAGGGGCATATTAAAACGAATATCGGGTTTGTCGTTTCCAAATTGCCACATCGCTTCTTCCCACGACATGCGTTCAACCGGTGCTGTATAGTCAATATTTTTTACTGCTTTAAAAATGTGTTTCACCAACCCTTCAAACATGTTTAAAATATCTTCCTGTTCCACAAAACTCATTTCACAATCTATTTGTGTAAACTCGGGCTGGCGGTCGGCTCTTAAATCTTCATCTCTAAAACATTTTACAATTTGGTAGTATCGGTCGTAACCGCTTACCATTAGCAATTGCTTAAATGTTTGCGGGCTTTGCGGCAGTGCATAAAATTGTCCCGGATTCATGCGGCTGGGTACCACAAAATCTCTGGCCCCTTCGGGGGTAGATTTAATAAGGAAAGGCGTTTCTATATCCATAAAACCGTGTTCGTGCAGGTAGTTGCGGGTTGCACGGCTCACTTCGTATCGAAGCACTAAATTTTTCTTTACAGTATTTCTGCGTAAGTCGAGAAATCGGTATTTCATGCGCACATCATCACCACCATCGGTATCATCCTGAATAGTAAAAGGTGGTACAGCCGATTTATTTAGAATGCTAAATTCAGTCACCACTACTTCAATATCGCCGGTAGCTAATTGAGGGTTTTTATTGCTTCTTTCCTGCACCATGCCTTTTGCCTGAATTACAAATTCGCGGCCTAAAGGATTGGCTTCTAAAGTATCGTTCAAACTTTCATTAAAAAGCAGTTGCGTAATGCCATACCGGTCTCTGATATCTACAAAAGTGATGCTGCCAAATTTCCGAATGGTTTGCACCCAGCCTGCCAGGGTTACATTTTTTTGTACATCGTTGCTGTTTAATTCTCCACAGGTATGCGTTCTATACATGATTCTTTTTTTAATATTTGTATTTATATTGCCAAAGTATGTTTTAAAATGGGTTATTTTTTGTAAGGGTAAACCCCTGTTAGAAGGTTGCCGGGCAGTAAGGAAGGCGCTGCAGTGTGCGACGCAACGAAGCTGAACCTACTACAAAAGCCGGTAACATAACTAACTTTATGGGCTGCAAATATAGCTGAAATGCGATTTGATGGATGCAGAATTATGCCGTTAGTTGTATGGCCTTTTGCCGATAATGTTGTGTGTAAGTACGACTATTGCTGTTTTACAAACTATCCAATGCATTTTTGTGTTTGGGTTTCCAATACAAATAGTAGAAGGCCAAAATAAGAATACCAATGCTAAAGGGAATCATGGCCAGATGTTTGAATGTGATACCCGGTAAAACCATTTGTTCATCAAAATGGAGAAATTCACTAATCATCCAATAAGAGTTAGCAGTAATCCAAACGGTTATGGCCAAATTGTGGCACAACTCCGACATGAATTGCCGGGTCCGATATGCAATAACAATAGAAATAATCAGGGTTGGAAAAATCATGGCAATGCCTAAGGCGCCAAAACATGCACCAGCTAATGTCTTTAAACAGCCAGAAAACTATGTGCAGGTTTTCCATTTTTCGGTATTTTAATGGAATATTATATTGTTTTTCGGAAGTGATTGTATCGATATCCATATCTATTGGATTGGCTAAACCATTGGCAATAATTGCAGGTTGAGGCACTTTCATTCGTTTGGGTTGATGAATTAAGCAAATAGTCTGCAATATTAATTTTTTATGAACAAATCAGGGAGCTAAAATTTTATGGAAACGATGGATGGCCACCTCCGGTATAAGTGGCTGACCATACTTTAAATGTTCGCTGAATACTTTAGCAAAATAAGGTGCCAATGAACAACCTTTGGTACCCAATCCATTGAATATGCCAATTTGCGGAAAATAGGGGTGCATTCCTATAAAAGGTCTTCGTTCCAGTGTGGCAGGCCGCTCAGCAGCAACATGTGCCTTTATTTCAAAAGGCAATTGTAGCCATTGCTGTAATTGTTGCAGGGTTTTTTGACGAAAAACTTCTGTTGGATTAGCGTGTTCATAATTCCATTCATACGAAGACCCTGCCCACCACAGGTTGTTTTGACAGGGCACCAGACTAAGGCTCTGTTTATAAATGTGTTGCCTTGGTAATTGTTGTATTGCTAAAATCAATGCTTCTCCTTTATTGGGTGCAAAAGGAAGTTTTTGAAAATAAGGTAAATTGGCAGCCTGTGTACCATTACAAAAAATAATAGCTTTTGCTTGAATACCCTGATATTGAATATAAGAGGGATGGATTTGTAATGCCTCTATGCTAAAATGTTCTGCAATCAGTAATTGCTGTGTACATAATTTTTTCCGCCAGGTTTGAATGAGCAGTTGCAGGTTCACCAGCCAGGTAGGATGGGTTTCGCCAACACCGAATGGGTAGTTAAAATATTTTTTCCATTGAAGCGAATTTTCCGGAACACGTAAATATTCAGTTTCGGTGGGTAATCGATTGGTAAATGCCAGCTGCATTTGTGGCGTGGAATGAAAATCGAGTAAATTGGTTTGTTGTATCAACGAAATATTCAATTCTTTTTCTAATGCCTGATAGGCGTTTACTGCAAATGGCATAAGAGTTTCAATCATCCAGGTTCTTACAAATCTTCTGCCTGTAATAGGATTTATTACACCGCTGGCAATATTAGAAGCAGATGACGGATTGTAATTATCAATAATAGTAACGGTATTGCTTTGTTGTAATAAATAATAACTGAGCATAGTGCCTGCAATGCCTTGCCCAACAATTAAATAATCCACTTCCATTTTTCAAAAATATAAATAAAATGAACCGGATGAGGCTAATTTTTTTTTTCTGAAACATTGATTTGTATTGAAGGCGCATAGCTTTTGTATTCCTGAAGTTCGGCTGCAATACTTGCAATGCCCGATGAAAATCGTCCGGATTGTGTAATGACAGCAAAATATTGCAGATTAGTTTTTCCTTTAGGCAGGGAAGCAATGAAAAAATGATTGCCAGAAAGGTTGATTTGTTCAGCTACAAGAACAGTTGATTGGCGAGGATGGGCAATGATTTGCATACAAGCAGAATAATTATCTGTAATGGTAACTGCCTTAACTGAAGGTAATGTATTTTGAATGGAGAGTTGAATCATAATTGTATCGCCAATGGCAAGTGGTTCATTTTCTGATAAAAGCTGTAGTTGTGTTTGGTGGTTGAATGTTTTTTGTACAAAAAGTTTTTTACTCAGCTTCCAAGATTGATGGGTAGCAGGAATTGCAGCAACATCCTGCAAATATTGCCATTGAATATTGCCATAAAAGATTGACGTTTCGTTTTGTGAGGTTTGAATAGTAATATGGGCCAGAGTTGAGTCTATGCTATTGCCGGAAATATGAACGTTACAATTCTTTTCAATTGAAAAAATATGATTCCCCAGTGTAAGAGTAGCAGGAGGATTTAACAATATTCTTTCCTGCAATATTAAAGCACCTGCCTGCGCTATTAACCAGCTTTCGGCAATATTATTATTGTGTTGTATCTGCAAAGCCAATGTGTGTAAGGCTTTGGGTAAAACGGTTTTGATAAATGGATATTGGTGCACGTCTGCATTTTGTAAAAACTGAATGATCTGAATTTGCGTGTCAAACGCATTGGGTGAAAAAATATCTTTTGTTCCCGATGGCCAGCTTGCAGTTGCATTGTTTGCACTTGTAATAACGCTCTGTTGAATGGTTTGCAGTATAGTTTTATACAGCAATCCGGTATCGTTATATTGTTGTAATATGGCTCCCATTAATGCCTGATTAGCCAGTGTGTATTGAGTAGCATGTTTTTTTAAGCTGTTGAAAAGAATAGTATTTGAAGGGTAGGTAACCAGCCAATTTTTCAACAGGCTTTTACTATAGCAGTAAAGTAATGCTGTAATTGTTAAATCAGGTGCTATTGTGTTGGATAGTGATTTTTGAACAAACAACAATCCCTGTTGCATCAAAGGAAATAATGCTGCTTTGGTAGCACTGTCAGTTTGATGGTTTATATATACCTTACTTAAGATGGTAATAATTTTTGCAGTAAGCAGTGCATTGACTTCTTTATTCAAACCTGTTGCAAAACTGCCATTGGTTTGTTGTAATTTTTTTAAACTTTCAATAGCATTTTCATCTTGCAATTCTTTTTGTGGTGCATTACTACTTAAATGAAAGAAATTGAATTTAGAAGTGGGCTGGGTGTTATTTGATGCCGTAAAAACAGGCGAGGGCAATAATGATAAACAGGCAGGTAATGTTTGATAATTTTGTAAAAGTTGTTGGGAAAAGAATTGTGATACAACTGACATTGGATTGTTTTTGTTTGCAAATTGCAATTTTTTCAGGGCTTCTATGGCCTGCCATATTGGTTGTGTTGCAATAATTGCTGTAAATGATTTGTTGGAAATACTTTCTTCATTGGCATTGTTCAAATCTTTCAAATAAATAGAATTGCCATTGCCTGTATGAAATGTGCATGAAAAGTTTTTATGAATGATGGCACGGTTCGGGAAAATGGGGATTGTGTTTTTTGCACTATCTGTACAATTACCGGATACTGCTTTTACAGAAAGTAGTATAGGTTGATTGAATCCGTATGGAACCTGAATTGGAAAATTGATAGCAACACTATCTCTTTGGGATGCAGTAAAATACTGTACCGGAAAGGTGTTGACAAACCAGCCATCTACCGGATTTCCTGTTGCTGCATCTGTAAGTTGTAATTGCATTTGTCCGGTTAATTCGGCATTGGTTTTATTGTGAATGTTTACGGTTAGATATGCCAAATCGCCCTCTCTTAAAAAAGCAGGTGTTTTTAAATGAATTTCTATTCCATTCCGCGTATTGAAATTGGTTTTTGATTCTACCTGTGTAAAAACTAATAAAAGGCTACAAAATAAAAAAATAATTACTGCCGTTTTTTTTAAGTGCATGTAACAATATTAGTGATAAAAAATTAAGAATGGGCTTGCATACATGAGTTCATTCATGATAGGGCAATAAAAAAATCCTGCCATAAGCAGGATTCATTCTATAGATTACTATTGTATTATTTTTTCAGAACAGCAGCCATGGTTTTGCCAATATCTGCAGGGCTGGCTACTACATGAATACCACAGTCGGCCATAATTTTCATTTTTGCAGCAGCAGTATCTTCTGCGCCGCCAATAATGGCACCTGCGTGTCCCATTCTTCTACCGGGAGGTGCGGTTTGTCCGGCAATAAAGCCTACTACAGGTTTGGTTGCATTCTCTTTAATCCAACGGGCAGCATCAGCTTCCATACTACCGCCAATTTCACCGATCATTACAATGCCTTCTGTTTCAGGATCATTCATTAAAAGTTTTACTGCTTCAACAGTTGGGGTGCCGATAATGGGGTCACCACCAATACCAATGGCAGTGCTGATACCTAAACCTGCTTTTACAATTTGGTCAGCCGCTTCATAAGTTAAAGTGCCTGATTTTGAAACGATGCCTATTTTACCGGGTTTAAAAATAAAGCCGGGCATAATGCCAATTTTTGCTTCGCCTGCTGTGATCACACCTGGGCAATTGGGTCCTATTAAGCGGGTATTTGTACCTTGTAAGTAATTTTTTACTTTCACCATATCTTGTACGGGAATTCCTTCTGTAATACAAACCACCAGTTCAATACCTGCTTCAGTTGCTTCCATGATGGCATCAGCAGCAAAGGCAGGAGGAACAAAAATGATGCTTACATTGGCCTGGGTTGCTTTTACAGCATCGGCTACCGTATTAAAAACAGGCCTGTCTAAATGGCTGGTACCGCCTTTATTGGGTGTTACACCACCCACAACCTTGGTGCCATATTCAATCATTTGCGTGGCATGAAAAGTGCCTTCCGTTCCTGTGAATCCTTGTACCAAAACGCTGGAACTTTTATTTACTAATACAGACATAATAAAAAATTGAAATTAAAAAGATGTGCAAAAATAATGAATTATGCCCCAATAAGATGATGCCGGTTTATGAATTACATGAAAACTTTGGCAGATAAAAAAATCACCGGGATAATTCATGATTAGTTTTGTGCATTTTTCCAAGCAATCCCTACATTTGCAACCTTAATTAAATTTTATTTAAATTATTGAATAATGGCAACTACAGCAGACATCAGCCGCGGCTTAATCATTAAATTAGACGGAAGCCTTTACAGTGTTGTTGATTTTGGAGAGAATAAAACAGCACGTGCCGCTGCAAAAGTTTGGGCAAAATTAAAAGGTGTAGATAATAAACGCACCATTGAAAAAACCTGGAATAGTGGTGAAAATATTTTTCCTGTTCGGGTAGAAAAAAAAGCTTTTCAGTTTTTATATAAAGATGATAGTGGTTATAATTTAATGAATAATGAAACTTTTGAGCAAATTAGCCTTTCAGAAGAAATGATTGATGCACCTCAGTTTTTGAAGGATGGTTCAGAAGTATTTGTTTACATCAATACCGAAACAGAAACACCAATTGGTGCAGAATTGCCGGAGAAAATTGTTGTAAAAATTACGTATTGCGAACCCGGATTAAGAGGCGATACCGCTACCCGTGCACTAAAGGCTGCAACCATTGAAACCGGTGCAACTGTGAATGTACCGTTGTTTGTAGAAGAAGGTGAACTTATAAGAGTGAATACTAAAACCGGCGATTATATTGAACGCGTAAAAGAATAAATTCACGTTACAATAAAAATAGCTTCGCAAATTGCGGGGCTATTTTTTATTATACAAGGTTTGTTTGGAACAGGAAAAAAAATCAAATTCCAAAAAATGACTTAATTTGAACAAAAATTAGCTATTTTGCCCCACTTTTAGTTAAAAAACCCCTTTTTTAAGCAAAAAATATGCACTATGGACTTAAAGCAAATTCACGAACTCATTAAGATTATTAATAAAAGCAACATCGGAGAAATAAGTATTGAAGACAAAGATGGTAAAGTAACCATCAAGCAAAAAGAAGAGCAGGTAATTACGATGTCGGCACCGCCACAGCAAGTATACAATGTTGCCCCGCCTGCTGCTCCCACAGTAGTAGCATCAGCTCCAGCCCCTGCACCCACTGCTGCACCTGCAACTCCAAAGCCTACTGAAGAAAGTAAGTTATTAACTATCAAAAGCCCAATGATTGGTACTTTTTATCGAAAATCAGCACCCGGTAAACCCAATTTTGTAGAAGTGGGAAGCGAAGTTGAAGTAGGTACCGTGGTATGTATCATCGAAGCAATGAAATTATTTAATGAAATAGAAAGTGAAGTGAAAGGTACTATAGTTAAAGTGTTAGTGGAAGACAGTACTCCTGTAGAATATGATCAACCATTATTTTTGGTAGAACCTAACTAAGCATTATTTATTACCAAATCATTGTTGATGTATTGATGTAGCCAAGTTTTTGATCTGTTCAATTACAAAAGCTGCACATCCTATCAATTACTGAAATTCATCCATTGAAAATCAGTTCTATTAGTGTAGTTCAATTATTTTATTTGTTTTCAACAGTACAACTTAAAAAAAATGTTTAAAAAAATACTAATCGCAAACAGGGGTGAAATTGCTTTAAGAGTTATTAGAACCTGTAGAGAAATGGGTATTAAAACTGTAGCCGTTTATTCAACTGCTGATAAAGACAGTTTGCACGTTCGATTTGCCGATGAAGCTGTTTGTATTGGAAAACCTGCAGGCTCTGAATCGTATTTAAATATACCTCATATAATGGCTGCTGCTGAAATTACCAATGCAGATGCCATTCACCCCGGATATGGGTTTTTAGCAGAAAATGCAAAATTCTCTCAAATATGTGCCGATCATGGCATTAAGTTCATTGGGCCAACTCCGGAAATGATTAATGCAATGGGCGATAAAATTACTGCCAAAGAAACTATGATTAAAGCTGGCGTACCTGTAGTTCCGGGTAGTGGAGGTTTATTAGAAAGTGTAGAGCAAGCAAAAGTATTGGCAAAAGAAATTGGCTATCCTGTAATTTTAAAAGCAACTGCAGGTGGTGGTGGAAAAGGTATGCGTGAAGTATGGCAAGAAAGTGAAATGGAACGTGCTTTTAATACCGCTAAAGCAGAAGCCGGTGCCTCATTTAAAAATGATGGGGTGTATATGGAAAAATTTGTAGAAGAACCCCGCCATATTGAAATTCAGATAGCCGGTGATCAGTATGGAAATGTTTGCCATTTAAGTGAGCGAGATTGCTCCATTCAAAGAAGGCACCAAAAGTTAATAGAAGAATCCCCATCACCCTTCATGACTCCCGAATTGCGTGAAGCGATGGGTGCTGCAGCTATTAAAGCTGCTTCAGCCATTAATTATGAAAGCGTTGGTACCATTGAGTTTTTGGTAGACAAACACCGAAATTTTTACTTCATGGAAATGAATACCCGTATTCAGGTAGAGCATTGTGTAACGGAAGAAGTAATTAATCACGATTTAATTAAAGAACAAATCAAGATTGCATTGGGCGAACGTATTTCAGGAAAAAACTATTTTCCGCAAATGCATGCTATTGAGTGCAGAATCAATGCAGAAGATCCCTATAATGATTTCAGGCCATCGCCCGGAAAAATTACTACCTTACATACGCCAGGTGGGCACGGGGTTCGGGTGGATAGCCATGTATATGCCGGATATGTAATTCCCCCCTATTATGATTCTATGATTGGTAAATTAATTACCGTTGCACAAACCCGTGAAGAAGCCATTGATACTATGTACAGGGCTTTAAGTGAGTATGTAATTGAGGGTGTAAAAACTACCATTCCTTTTCATTTGCAATTAATGAAGAATGAAGATTTCAGGAGTGGCAACTTTACAACTAAGTTTTTAGAAACATTTAAAATGCAATAAAAAAGATTTGCCTGAATGAAAAATAAAAACCCTTTGGAAGATTAAACTTCTTAGAGGGTTTTTTTGAAACATATCTAAAACAAGCGGGGTAATAATATCAGTTTTTATTCTGTTGCATTATTGTTGGTTTCGGTTTTGCATCCGTTGTTTGCGTTCCTGTTCATAAAAATCTGCTACTTTTTGTGCAAGTGCCGGATCGTTGTTTAAAGCGGCAGTCCAGCGTTTCATTCGTAAATCATTCAATGCTTTCATTTTGGCCATTCTTTCATCCCGACTTAAATCACGCATGCCACGCGTTTGCTGCATCATGTCCATATTAATCGAAACAACCGAATCAGCCTGAACATCGGTTAAATGTAAGTTGGAGGCTTTCAGCTGCTCTAACTGACGGGCTTTCATTTGTGCCGGATCAAAATTGCCGCCCATCCGCTGGGCCATACTTTTACCTGCAAAACCAACGGTAAAAATAATTAGTGTAATAAAAATTTTTTTCATACAATCTTGTTTATTTGTTTTTAATATTTGTTTATTACGACCTTAAAGCTACAACAGGGTTTATTACATTACTATTCTATTCGGCGAAAGGAATAAAAATGCGGTTAAATTCAAAAGCCCTGAACAAAAAAATGAACAGGGCTTTTGGGGTTAAAATTTGGATTAATTTAGGCTTTATCTTAAAAATAACAACTCACGGTATTTGGGTAAGCTCCAGTGTTCATCATCTACCAAAGCTTCTAATTTATCAACATGGTATCTGATTACATCAAAATACGTTTCCTTCACCTGTGTACAATAAGCAATAGCTTTGGTTCTTGTATTTTCAATATTATTAGCAACTTTTCTGGCTTCTACCAGTGCATGTACTTTTTCATATACTACCTGCAAATGCTCACTGATTTTATTCAAAATTTCTAATTGGCTTTTATATTGGCTTTCCGGTATACCTGCTGCTTTTAAACCTGTAATATTCTGAATCAATTCATTTTGATATTTAATGGCTGTGGGTATAATATGGTTGAGTGCCAAATCGCCCATAATTCTGGCTTCAATCTGTACCTTTTTAATATATTTTTCCAGCTCAATTTCGTGTCTGGCTTCTAATTCTGCAACAGAAAATACGCCATTCTTTTCAAATAATTTCTTTGCTTTATCTGTAACCATAGCATCCAATGCTAATGGGGTAGTGGGTACATTCGGTAAACCTCGGCGTTCAGCTTCATGGTGCCAGGCTTCACTGTAACCATCACCTTCAAATAATACTTTTTTGCTTTCAACAATATATTTTTGGATGGTTTGCATAATGGCAATTTCTTTTTTATCGCCTTTCTCAATTAATGCATCCACATCTTTTTTAAATTGTTGCAGTGTTTCAGCCATAATCACATTTAAAACAGTCATGGGGTTTGCACAGTTTGCAGAAGAACCAACTGCTCTAAATTCAAATTTATTGCCTGTAAATGCAAATGGTGAAGTTCTGTTTCTGTCAGTATTGTCTAACATCAACTCAGGAATCGATCTGTGAATGTCTAATTTTAAAATGGCTTCATCCTGCTCGTCAAATTTGTCGCTTACACGGGTTTCAATTTCATTCAACACTTTGGCTAAATATTGGCCAACAAATACAGAAATAATTGCCGGAGGTGCTTCGTTTGCGCCCAAACGGTGATCATTACCAGCAGATGCAATGGAAGACCTTAATAAATCTGAGTAATCGTGAACAGCTTTAATGGTATTCACAAAAAAGGTTAAGAACATTAAATTGGTTTTGGGCGTTTTGCCGGGCGATAATAAGTTTACCCCGGTATCGGTAGCCATACTCCAGTTATTGTGTTTGCCGTTTCCATTAATACCTGCAAATGGTTTTTCATGAATCAATACTCTTAATTTATGGCGGCGTGCAACACGATCCATAATATCCATCAATAAAGCATTGTGATCTACTGCTACACTAACTTCTTCAAAAATAGGCGCTACTTCAAATTGCGAGGGGGCTACTTCATTGTGTCTGGTTTTTAAAGGAATACCCAATTTATAACACTCATTTTCAAAGTCGCGCATGAAATGGTATACTCTTTCCGGAATAGAGCCAAAATAATGGTCTTCTAATTGCTGTCCTTTTGCCGGTGCAGCTCCAAATACGGTACGGCCGCATTGAACCAGGTCAGGACGTGCATTGGCAAGGCGTTCATCAATCACAAAATATTCCTGTTCCCAACCTAAGGTAGCTGTTACTTTGGTTACATTTTTATCGAAATAATTACAAACATCAACAGCGGCTTTATTTAAAGATTCTAAGGCTTTTAATAAAGGCGCTTTATAATCCAATGATTCGCCGGTATAGGAAACAAAGATGGTAGGAATACATAAAGTTTTTCCCTGGCCAATTTCTATAATAAAAGCCGGAGAAGAAGGATCCCAGGCAGTATATCCACGTGCTTCAAAAGTAGCCCTTAAACCGCCACTTGGGAAAGAAGAAGCGTCCGGTTCCTGTTGAATCAGCGCATCTCCGTCAAATTGTTCCAAAGCAGTACCATCTCCTTTTAAAGTAAAAAAGCTATCATGCTTTTCGGCAGTAGTACCGGTTAAGGGTTGAAACCAGTGTGTAAAGTGCGTAACGCCTTTGCTTTCGGCCCATGCACGCATTCCGTTGGCAATAGAAGCCGCAACAGCACGGTCTATTTTTTTGCCGCCTTTAATACTGCCTAAAAGACTTTTATATGCATCATCACTCAAATATTCTCTGGCGGTTTTTAAAGTAAACACATTCTCGCCAAAAATTGCTGAAATTTTGCTGGTTGCTACCGCTAAATCGGCAGGCTGATTAGAAAGGTTGTTGATTGCCTGAAATCGTAATGACATATTTTTTTTGATTTTGAGCTACAAAATAAAAGTAATTTTTTAGAAAAATTGCAAAAATTTTCGAATTAGCTTATGAATTTTCCATTAAAATGCAAAAAATAAAAACATTTCAATAAATATAATGTGTATTTGTGTCTTTTGTAATACTTTGTTTAAATATATTACTTATTGATAACGGCTGATTATTGAGCAAGATTTTTTATTTTTTTAAAGTTATTAATAAATGGGAAAGTCCATTTAACTGAATTTCATACATGGTTTCTAATAATATGCCCAGCCGTCCTTTGGGAAAACCTTTTCTGGCAAACCATTCCAAATAAGCAATGGGCAGGTCACAAATAAGCCGGTCCTTATACTTGCCAAAAGGCATTTTTACGCGAACTAAATCTTGTAAAATGGTAGGATCGCCGGCTATCATTTGAAAAAAATATTTTATTTAAAATAATTGCAGGCTAAAAGTAATTACAAAAATGTACTAAATGCAGCTATTTGACAATTGTTTGAAGGCCCATTGCTTTATATGGCTTGTGATACAATAAATAAAACGAATGGACGTTATATTTGGAAATACAAATATTTTTTTAATAAATATTTGGTCTAATGTTTTGAGCATGTGCTTTTGGTGAACTGTCTTCGTTTGTTCTTATTCCCAAATTCCTTCGAAAAATCCGATGTAGCATAGTTTGTGTGATAGTTGTAGTTTAAATTTTTACCTGATTATTATAAATGAATATTAAATAAATATTTTATAGAATTGGCATTGATTTTGGTAATTAATGACCAACTTCTATGCCAATTCTTTGAAAAATTAAAATTGGCCGTACTATGTTATACTTACGCCCCTGGTTTAAAAAAGAACAGTTTTGTAAAAAAATACGTTTTGCAAAGTTGATATTGGCTATTACAGAACGTATTAAGCGTATTATTTGGCAGAAATACGAATGCCCCGTTGGAAAAGTTGCCGATGTTTCAGATAGTATTATTTGGAATTACAGTATGCTGAAAAGCCGTTACATGTACAAAGACTACTGGGTAGATGTGGTTCCTTGCAGCAGTAATGAACGATATCTTAAAAAATTAGTTCATATTGCCGATGAATTAAACCCTTACTTGTCTGATGAAGAAATGGTTGAACATATAGTCTTTTAGCTTCTTAAGGTACTTTTTACACTTTGTCTTGGTTTTTGGTAAATAATTTTCTTAATAATCTGGTAAAGTTTCTTAGTTGTATTTTGTATCAAAATCTGTACATTAGCACAAGTGAATGAAAATAAAACTTTTTCAAGCACATAACTTTATCCAAATCCATCCGCAAAAACCAAAAGCTATGTATTTAATTAAACCATGGTTCAGACAGCATCCTTTTTCTCCCAAAATTAGATTGGCGAGTTTAGTTGTAAAACTCTCAGAAAAATTGATTCAACAAAAAATGGACATTGCCAAAAATGGCCTGTCTTCAGAATCAGAAAGTATTGTATGGAGTTATACCATGCTGAAAAGCAGGTATATGAACAAGATGTTTTGGTTAGACACCATTTCCGGTAAAAGCAGTAATGACAGGTATTTGCATCAATTGGTTCCATTACTGTCTGATGAACTGCGCAGTGAATTAAATGATGTTGAATTAATTGAAGTCTATCAGCAAGTTGCTTCGCATACAGCATAGGTTATTTATAGAATCATTTTTCAATTTGTCGTGCCTTGCAGCAGTTTTTCAATTGCTGGCAACCGGCTCTTTATTACCTTTGCAACATTGTTGGTACAACACACCAATGTTATTCTTACAATTTAAGCAATGGAAATAACAGTTACTACTGCAAAACAACTTCGTTTAACAGAAGATGAATTTGCGCTTATTCAACAAAAACTTGGAAGAATCCCCAATTTTACAGAGCTCTGCTGCTTTAGTGCCATGTGGAGCGAACACTGCAGTTATAAAAACTCTATCAAATGGCTAAAAACACTGCCCAGAGAAGGAGGGAGGATGCTGGTTGCTGCCGGTGAAGAAAATGCAGGGTTAATGGATATGGGAAACGGATACGGCGTTGTATTCAAAATTGAAAGCCACAATCACCCCTCTGCTATTGAACCTTTTCAAGGTGCTGCAACAGGTGTTGGTGGAATACAGCGCGATATTTTTACAATGGGCGCCCGACCTATTGCTTCCTTAAACAGCCTTCGATTTGGGAATTTAAAAGATAAAAAAACGCAACGTTTGCTTTCAGGAGTCGTGAAAGGTATTGGCCATTATGGTAATTGTTTTGGCGTTCCTACAGTTGGAGGTGAAGTATATTTTGAAGATTGTTATCATACCAACCCATTGGTAAATGCCATGAGTGTTGGTATTATGAAGGCAGATAAAATGATTAGTGCTACTGCAAAAGGAACTGGTAATCCGGTGTTTTTTGTAGGTAGTGCTACCGGTAAAGATGGAATTGGTGGTGCCAGTTTTGCCAGTGCAGATATCACTGCCGATAGTACCGAAGAATTGCCGGCAGTGCAGGTAGGTGACCCCTTTCAGGAAAAAAAATTATTGGAAGCTTGTTTAGAAGTAATTGAAACAGGAGCCGTTGTGGGTATGCAGGATATGGGGGCAGCCGGTATAATTTGCTCAACTTCAGAAATGAGTGCAAAAGGCGGAGTGGGTATGCGTATTGATTTAGAGAAAGTACCTACCCGGCAACAAAATATGAAAGCATGGGAATTGCTTTTAAGCGAAAGCCAGGAACGTATGCTATTGGTAGTAGAAAAAGGAAGAGAAGCAGAGGTATTGGCCGTTTTTGATAAATGGGATTTAAGTGCCAGTAACATTGGCGAGGTAACCAATGACGGCTTATTGCAATTTTATTATCATGGAAAATTGGAAGCTGTAATTCCTGCAGAAGAACTTGTTTTAGGAGGCGGAGCCCCCCAATATACACGGGAATACAAAAAACCGGCTTATTTAAATAGAATACAAAGCTTTGACATTAAATCTATTAAAGATATAACAAATTTAAAATCTGTTGTTACTGAATTAATTCAAATACCCAATATTGCAAGTAAGAAATGGGTGGCCGAGCAATACGATAGTATGGTAGGTACTGCCAATGCCAGTACCAATGCACCCAGCGATGCTGCTGTAGTTTTAGCAAAAGGCACAGGGAAAGCGTTGGTCATGACGGTTGATTGTAATAGCAAATATGTATTTGCAGACCCTTATACAGGTTGTGCCATTGCTGTAGCAGAGGCTGCCAGAAATATTGTATGTTCCGGCGGCGAACCATTGGGGGTTACCAACTGCCTGAATTTTGGTAATCCTTATGATCCGGAAGTGTATTATCAGTTTGTAGAAGCCATTAAAGGTATGGGCGATGCATGCCGTGCATTTAATACGCCTGTAACAGGTGGTAATGTTAGTTTTTACAATCAGAACCCTGATGGTCCGGTTTATCCAACTCCTACTATTGGTATGGTTGGTGTGATTGATGATTTTAAAAACAGAATGACATTAGATTTTAAATCAGCGGATGATGTAATTGTTTTAATTGGCAAACAGGTAAATGATATTGGTTCATCTGAATACTTGCATAAATTAAAAAAACACGAGTTCTCGAATGTTCCCTATTTTAATTTGGATGAAGAGTTGTTAATGCAGCAGTTTTTGTTGCAGTTAATTAAAAACCATTCCATTCAAAGTGCGCACGATATTAGTGAAGGCGGATTGATTACAACTTTGTTGGAAAAAGGATTTAACCGTTTACTCGGCTTTCAGGTAAGTGCAGAAGGATTTGAACACCTTCGTGCAGATGCGTTTTGGTTGGGTGAAGCACAGGGAAGAGCAGTGATTACTTGTTCTGCAACACAATGGCCGGGCATACAGCAATTGGCTCAACAATATAAAGTTCCCGTACATCAATTAGGTAAGGTAACTGCAGGCAACATTGCTGTAAACAATGAAGACTGGGGTGAGATTAACGAATGGAAAAATTTATATGAAACTGCAATTCAAAAATTGATTCAATAATGGCAACAAAAATTTCAGCAAACAATCAGGATATTATTATTGTTACAGGAGCTGCCGGTTTTATTGGTTCTTGTTTGGTGCAGCAACTGAATGATACCGGTATTGAAAACATTGTAATGGTAGATGATTTTGGCGTGGAAACCAAACGCCGGAATTGGGAATATAAAAAATTTATAGCAACTGTAGAAAGACTTTCTTTATTTGACTGGCTGGCAACACATCAACCTAACGTTGCCGCATTGCTGCATATTGGTGCAAGAACTGATACAACTGAGTTTGATTATGCTGTTCATGAAAAACTCAATGTACAATACTCAAAAGATGTTTGGAGTTACTGTACTGCACATAAAGTGCCCTTAATTTATGCTTCATCTGCTGCTACTTATGGGGATGGTAGTTTTGGTTACAATGATGACCACTCAGTTGTTGCGCAGTTAAAGCCCTTAAACCCATATGGCGTTAGCAAAAATGAATTTGATAAATGGGCATTGCATCAGGCATTTACTTTAGGTTCGCAGCCACCCTATTGGGCAGGATTGAAATTTTTTAATGTATATGGTCCGAATGAATACCATAAAGGAAGAATGGCCAGTGTTATTTTTCATGCCTTCCACCAAATTGCGCAACACAGTTTTGTAAAACTATTTAAAAGCCATCGGCCCGACTTTGAAGATGGTCAACAACTGCGAGATTTTATATATGTAAAAGATGTGGTTGCCGTAATTTTTTGGATGATGAAGCAGATGTTACAAAAAAAATGGTTGCCAACAAACAATGGACTTTACAACCTGGGCACTGGACAAGCCCGTAGTTTTTATGATTTAGCTGTTGCTACTTTTGATGGATTGGATAAAACAGCCGATATTAAGTTTATTGATATGCCGGAAGATATTAGGGATAAATACCAGTATTTTACCGAGGCCAATATGCAAAAACTTAGAAATATTGGTTATCAACAACCCTTTTATTCTTTAGAAAAGGGTGTGGATGATTATGTGCGCCATTATCTTAAACCACAAAAATTTTATTAGGCAACTTAAAATAATTCATAAGTATTTATCCTACTAATTTTTTATTTCAACATATAAATATGCAAATACAAGCAAAAATTGCAATTATAGGAGGTGGTAATCTGGGTTCTGCCATTGCAGAAGGGCTGCTGAACAGTGGCTTTATTTTGCCCGAGAACTTATGTATTACTAAACGAAATATTGAAACCCTTGGTTCTTTCAAAGAAAAAGGCGTGCATGTATTTTCAAACAATAGTGATGCAATTCATTTTGCCGACTACATCATCTTTGCTATAAAACCATTTCAAATACGAGAAGTATTACAACAACTGCAACCGCTTTTGCAACCCAATAAACATGTTCTAATTAGTGTGGCAACCGGCGTTTGGATTAAGGATATTCAGAAAATGGTTGGCAATCAGTTTACTATTTTCAGGGCTATGCCCAATACAGCCATTGCCATTCAGCAAAGTTTAACCTGTATCAGTGCCTTTCAGGCTTCTGCTGCACAAACGGCTTTTGTAACCGAATTATTTAATAAGCTGGGTAAAACAGTATTTATTGAAGAAAAATTGATGGATGCGGCTACAGTATTGGGCGCTTGTGGTACAGCTTATGCCATGCGCTACATTCGTGCCAATATTCAGGGAGGGATTGAAATTGGTTTTAGCGCATCAGTTGCCTCATTAATAGCAGCACAAACAGTGAAAGGTGCTGCCGAATTATTACTGCAAAAAAATACACATCCTGAACAGGAAATAGATAAAGTAACTACACCAAAAGGTTGTACGATAGCCGGATTGAATGAAATGGAACACCAAGGCTTTAGCTCCTCGCTTATTAAAGGTATTGTTACAAGTTATAAAAAAATATTAGACGACATGTGAAGCATTTTTACTATAAAAGGTATTTTATTAGGTTAGGCTTAACAACTAAATACTTAAACATATAGCCAGTTTAATTGTCTTATTTAAAGATAATCCTGTTTGCGTAAATTATATTATACTTCTCTATTGATTTTTATTTGGTGTATACAGGTTAATGCACAAACCATTTTTAATTCGGGGGCTGCAGTTCATTCTGTTTATACAGGTGTAGATAGCTTATTGGAAAGAGATTTGGTAGATGTTACGCATCATCTTTTTCACAAAAAAAATAAACTTTCAACAGATACCACACAAAAAAACGAACAACATCATAAATACAATTTGGCCATTGTACCTGCTGTTGGGTATACTTTACAAACTGGTTTTGCTGGAATATTAAGCGCTAATATTGGCTACTTCAATACCGGATCTAATAAAATATCCAGTATTACTACCAGTATAACTTACTCACAATACCAACAAACTATAGTGCCATTGGTATTAAATATATGGACAAAAAATGATAAATATAATATTGTATCTGATAACCGGTTTATTGATTATCCCTCCAGCATTTACGGTTTAGGGGGTAGAACAGACCCCAATAAAGGACACACGATTGATTTTGTTGGGTTAAAATTGCATGAAAGTATTTTAAGGTCGGTTGGTAAAAATATATATGCGGGTGTAGGATATTATTATGATCAGTTTTGGAATATCAAAGCAATTAATCTAGGTACAAGGCGTATTAATACAATTATAACTAAAGAGCTGGGTTACGATGAAATCGCATCCGGTCCGGTATTAAAGTTTTTATATGATAACCGGGAAAATCAAATCAATCCTACCCAGGGCTTATATGCCAATTTTGTATTAAGAAATAGTTTTACATTTTTGGATGGTGATCAAAATTTTAAGTCGGTATTAATCGATGTAAGAAAGTATCTTCCTTTCCCACATAAATATTCTAAAAATACATTGGCATTGTGGAGTTATAACTGGCTAACACTCTCCGGAACACCACCTTATTTATTATTGCCCAGTACCGGTTGGGACGATCAGTACAATACCGGAAGAGGGTACATACAAGGAAGGTTTCGCGGCAGAAACATGGTATATCTGGAAGGTGAATACCGCTATCGTATTTCTAGAAACGGATTAATTGGCGGTGTGGTTTTTGCCAATGTTGAAAATTTTTCCGGCGATCTCTCACAACAATATAATACCCTGTTACCTGGCTATGGGTTAGGTATTCGCGTTAAATTAAATAAACATTCCGGCACCAACCTTTGTGTAGATTATGGTTTTGGTAAGAATGGTTCAGGTGGTTTTTATGTAAATATTGGCGAAGTGTTTTAATTCCTACCTTTATTCCTTCAATGTAATTTTTCCTAAACAGGCTGTAAGCTTTATAAGCTTTGTATAGCAATTTGCAGTGTTGTTTTTGAATGGTTGGCTCATTTTTTAATTGTAACCTTATGAAGTATCTCATCCTTAGTACAATGGTTGGAATGGTATTTTTTTTGACTGCCTGTAATAATTCTGCCACAGAACAACATGTTAAAACCGATAGTATGGCCTCCAAAAAAGACTGGTGGAAAGAAGTAGTAGTATACCAGATTTACCCACGAAGTTTTAAAGACAGTAATGGAGATGGAGTAGGCGATTTAAAAGGTATTATTTCTAAATTAGATTATATTAAAAGCTTAGGAATTGATGTGGTTTGGCTGAATCCAATATTTGAATCGCCCAATAAAGACAATGGCTATGATATTAGTAATTATGAAGCCATTATGAAAGATTTTGGAACCATGGCCGATTTTGATACCCTGTTACATGGCATGCATGAGCGGGGAATAAAGTTGGTATTGGATTTGGTGGCTAACCACAGCAGCAATCAAAACAAATGGTTTATTGAAGCACGCAAAAGTCGTAAAAACCCATATTATAATTATTACCATTGGTGGCCTGCAGAAAAAGGCAAACCGCCGTTCCGTCAGGGTTTTTTTGATATAAACGGCAGTGCATGGACTTTTAATCCGGCAACCAATTCTTATTACCTGCATTATTTTAGCCAATACCAACCCGATTTAAACTGGGAAAATCCAAAAGTGCGTGAAGAAATATTTGATATGATGAAGTTCTGGTTTAATAAAGGTATTGATGGCTTTAGAATGGATGTTATCCCATTCATATCGAAGGATACCAGTTTCCCGGTAATAACGCCTGAAATTTTAAAAGAAAAATACAATGGCGATTGGGCACAATACTATGCCAGTGGTCCCAATTTACATGAATATTTACGCGAAATGAATGCACAGGTGCTGAGTAAATACACTGATATGTCGGTAGCCGAAGGTGCCGGCGTTACTTTAGAAACAGCGAACAAATTTGTTGATGCCAACAGACATGAATTAAATATGCTATATAATTTTGATGGGGTAAGTTATGGTTATGTTCCCGGTAAATTTAAAACGCCGGAACCGGATGGATACAAACTTCCCGGATTTAAACAAATTTATACCCGTTGGGATAGTGTTTTTGCTACTAAAGGCTGGGGTACCATCTATTTGGGAAACCATGATCAACCCCGTATGGTAACGCGTTGGGGCAATGATAGTCCCGAATTTAGAGAGCCATCTTCTAAAATGCTCACCACATTTTTACTTTCTATGCGGGCTACTCCTTATTATTATTTTGGCGATGAGTTGGGCATGTGTAACATAAAATTCGATAAAATTGATGATTATCGAGATATTGAAACACTCAATATGTACCAGCAAATTAAAAATAAAGGCGGCAATTTGCAAGAATTTTTAAATGCACAAAAAATATCGGCAAGGGATAATGGTAGAACACCATTTCAATGGAGTAATGCACCCAATGCCGGTTTTACTACCGGTACGCCATGGATTAAAGTAAACCCCAATTATGCAACCGTAAATGTGGAAGATGAGGCAAAAGAGCCTAATTCATGTTTGAATTACTTTAAGAAAATGGTGTTACTTCGTAAAACATATAAAGATGTTTTGGTGTACGGAAAATATCAATTATTAGATCCTGATAATCCAAAAATTTATGCTTACACCAGAGGTAATGGCGCTAATAAGGTTTTGGTTATTTTAAATTTTAGTAAAGACCATGTGGGTTGGGATATTCCTGAAGGCATGCAGGTAAAACCAACCCCGCTTATTAATAACTACAATTCTTTCTTGCCCGGCAAAACCATTTCAATGGAGCCTTATCAGGCAGTAATTGTTGGTTTACAATAAATACAAATCTATTCAATAAAAATATCCGGTAACTTCAAAAGCTGCCGGGTATTTTTATTTTGTTCTTCCTCAATAGCTATTAATGCGATTTTAAAAAAGCCAAAGCTTTTGCATTGGCATCATCCGTAGCTGCCTTATTATAAATGGGGTTAGATGGGTTGGCAAAGCCATGTCCGGCATTGTATCTGTACACAGTTAATTTTTTTCCGGCAGCCTTCATGTTCTCTTCAAATTGGGTAACTACTTCCGGATTTATGCCTTGATCCTGATTGGCAAAAAACCCAATTACATCACAATTCAAACCTTTTAAACGCTCAATTTTGTTTTCAGGTCGGCCATAGTACATTACACAACCAACCGCTTGTTTACCGGCCAATAAAGCTGCTTGTAAGCTCCAACCACCACCAAAACACCAGCCAATAGTATAAATTTTTGCTTCTTTACCTGCATAGGCAATAGCTCCATTCACAATGGCATCTAATCTATCGGCACTGGCATTGCGCATATACACCATGGCACTATCGGGTGTAGTGGCCACTTTTCCATCGTACATGTCAGGCGCCAAAACATTTACATCACCAAGCTCAGAATATAACTTGTCAGCTTCATTTTTAATATTATCGTTTAAACCCCACCATTCCTGAAATACCAAAACCCATTTTTTGGTAGGATTTTTAGCTTTAATAAAATAGCCGGAGGCCATTTTTCCATGAGCAGTAGCAAATTGAATGGTTTTACCCAATGCTTTAAAATCTTTTAATATAATTGGGTTTGGATGTAATTTGCCAAAACCTGGTTTGGCTGCATCTAACTCAATTAACTGGCGGGTTTCCGCATTAAAACAACTGATATAACATTCCGGAGTTAAAGGATCCGGTTCTTTTTGTTTAAGCGTTGCACTTAACAAAAGTGCGGTAACAAAAGCTGTACCGGCAAGTAACATAAGTTTTTTCATAAATTTTTTTTGGTTTGTGAACGATGTACCAATTCATTCCGTTTTTATTGGCACGATTGGTATTCTTTAAAATTAAATAAAACTTCTTTTATTTAAATTTTGTTCGCTTGTTAACACAAAATACAATGAACTGTTTAATTTTTCTACAGCCATTTTTTAGAGAGAAAAAATTGCCGTAGGTTTGTGCGACCTCCAAGAGTTATCATTTCAACTTTTTTCAATTCTCTTAAGGTCTGTTGGTTACACAAAAGCCGGCTTTTGTTAATGAAAGGTGTAATTGTATTCGTTTTTTATGTAATGTTATTTGCTGAAACGCTTTTTGTGCAGGTAAAAGTTTAAAACAACATCCATTTTTTATGGCCAAATATATATTTGTTACCGGAGGGGTAACAAGCAGTTTAGGAAAGGGTATTATTGCAGCCAGTCTTGCAAAACTATTGCAGGCTCGTGGTTTTAGCGTAACTATCCAAAAATTCGATCCATACATCAATGTAGATCCCGGTACTTTAAACCCTTATGAACACGGCGAGTGTTTTGTTACCGAAGATGGTGCAGAAACCGATTTGGATTTAGGCCATTATGAGCGGTTTTTAAATATTTATACCTCACAAGCTAATAATGTTACAACGGGTAGAATTTATCAAACCGTTATTAATAAAGAAAGAGCCGGCGATTTTTTAGGAAAAACCGTACAGGTAGTACCACATATTACCGATGAAATAAAACGCAGAATGTTATTGTTGGGTAAGGATGGTAAGTTTGATATTGTAATTACCGAAATAGGTGGTACCGTGGGCGATATTGAAAGCCTGCCTTTTATTGAAACTGTACGTCAAATACAATGGGAATTACCTGAAGAAGATGTGGTGGTAGTTCATTTAACTTTAATACCCTATTTAAAAGCTGCAAAAGAACTGAAAACAAAACCAACACAACATAGCGTTAAAATGCTCAGTGAAACAGGTGTGCATCCAGATATTATTGTATGTAGAACGGAAGAAGCACTGAATGATGATATAAAACGCAAAATTGCTTTATTCTGTAATGTAAAAAAAGAAGCAGTAATTGAAGCCATGGATGCTGCTTCTATTTATGAAGTGCCACTGTTAATGCAAAGTGAGGAATTAGATGTGATATGTATGAATAAATTACAAATTACTTCTAAACAGGAACCTAAATTAGATGAATGGATTTCTTATATAGATAAAATAAAATATCCAAAAGGGAAAGTAACGATTGGGCTTATTGGCAAATATATTGAGTTACAAGATGCTTACAAATCCATTCTAGAAAGTTTTATACATGCCGGTGCAGCGAATGAAGTAAAAGTACAGGTTGTAAATGTGCATAGCGAACATATTACAAAAGAAAATGTAGCCGAAAAATTGGAGGGTCTGGATGGGCTGTTGGTTGCGCCAGGATTTGGTAATCGCGGTATTGATGGAAAAATTTTTGCCGTGCAATATGCCCGGGAAAATAAATTGCCATTTTTTGGTATTTGTTTAGGAATGCAAATGGCAGTGATAGAATATGCACGAAACGTATTGGGTGTTAAAGATGCACATTCGTTAGAAATGGAACCCAATACCCTTAATCCGGTTATTAATTTAATGGAAGATCAAAAACAAATTACCTCAAAAGGAGGTACCATGAGGCTGGGTGCATATCCTTGTGCTATTAAAGAAGATACTTTGGCTTTTGATATTTATAAACAAACTTTAATTAGTGAAAGACATCGGCACCGTTATGAATTTAATAATGCTTACAAAGAAATTTTTGAGCAAAATGGTATGATTGCGAGTGGAATTAATCCTGAATCAGGGCTTGTAGAAATTGTGGAGTTACCGGCACATCCTTTCTTTATCGGTGTACAATACCACCCTGAATTAAAAAGTACTGTAGAGAAACCGGCACCACTATTTGTGCATTTTGTAAGGGCGGTAAAAAAATATCATGAAGCAAAAAAACAATTGAAGTTAAATTCTCCAGCCATACAGGATGCATTGATATAAATATTCAATTTTTTTAAATACTTGAACGTGCAATATGTTAAATCATATTGTTCGTTTTTTTTGAGGAACATTTAAAATGATATTTGCTTTCAACGAATATCATTATATTGTTGTGTGAAAAAGAGTAGGATGAAATTGGTTAGATAAATTTATTTTATATGAAAACATTTTTTTTATTTTTTCTTTTCTTTATTTCATTCAATTTAATGGCACAGCCTCCTCAGGGCATTCATTGGAATAAAGCAGGAAACACAGTTTTTACCGTGCAGGATAATAATATTGTGGCTACGCAATTCCCTGCCATGGAAAGCAGTACTTTAATCAGCGCTGCCGAATTAACTCCAACAGGTGCAACTGAACCACTTGCTGTTCGCAATTTTTTCTTTAGCAATGATGAAAAAAAATTGTTGATTTATACCAATTCTAAAAAAGTTTGGCGCTATGATACCAGAGGCGATTATTGGGTGTTGAATCTGATAAACAAAAAACTAACCAAATTAGGAAAAGGGAGGCCGGCATCTTCACTCATGTTTGCAAAATTTTCACCCAATGGCAATAAAGTGGCCTATGTTTGTGAACATAATATATATGTGGAAGATTTAAATACAAATGCTATTAAAGCCTTAACAACTGATGGTAATTATTTCTTAATCAATGGTACATTCGATTGGGCTTATGAAGAAGAATTTTTTTGCAGAGATGGTTTTCGTTGGAGCCCGGATGGTGCTAAAATTGCCTACTGGCAAATTAATGCAAAAAATACCAGAAATTATTTAATGATTAATAATACCGATTCAAGTTACCCTTTCATAAAACCCGTAGAATACCCCATTGCAGGTCAGGCACCTTCACCTTTTAAAATTGGTGTGGTTGAAATTGCCACTGCTAAAACAAAATGGATGCAGATTCCTACAGATCCTGTGTTGCAATCATATGTTCCTCGAATGGAATGGGCAAACAATAATAAAGAATTGATTTTGCAACATTTAAACAGAAAACAAAATGTTTCTGATATTTTACTTTGCAATATAAAAACAGGCCAGCCAAAAACCATTTATCATGAAACCGATAGTGCGTGGATTGATATTTTGGCACTATGGGATGAAGATTATTCTTATGGCGGATGGGACTGGCTCAATAACGGTGATGCATTTTTGTGGGCCAGTGAGAAAGATGGATGGCGTCATTTATACAGTATTCGTAAAAATGGCAAATCAGAACTAAAAATTACAAATGGTAATTATGATGTAATGGGTATTAGCGCAATTGATCAAAAAAATGGATACGTCTATTTTTTGGCTTCCCCTTTCAATGCAACTCAAAAATATTTATACAGAACAAAATTAGATGGAACTGGAACGGCAGAGCGTTTATCGCCCGAAAACCAAAATGGTTTTCATGAATATGCAGTTTCACCAACAGCTCTTTTTGCTGAACATATTTTTTCGAACCATTATACACCTTTTGTACGCGAATGGATTTCATTACCCAATCATCAGGGTTTAGATGGTAATTTGGTGAATACTGCTATTGCACAGGCCGATCCTGCTAATTCTAATGTTCAATTTTTTAAGATAAAAAATAAAGATGGGATTGAGATGGATGGTTGGAAAGTGATGCCAGAACATTTTGATTCTACCAAAAAATATCCGGTTGTATTTTATGTGTACACCGAACCCTGGGGTCAAAATGTAAAAGATGAATATGGCATTGCCCATAATTTTTTGTATAATGGAAATATGTCAAAAGATGGTTATATATATATATCCATCGACAATAGGGGTACTCCTGTGCCGAAAGGCCGTGAATGGCGGAAATGTATTTATAGAAAAATTGGCCGCTTAAATATCAGCGATCAGGCAGATGCTGCCAGCCAAATTTTGCAATGGCCTTATGTTGATACTTCCCGAATTGCGGTATGGGGTTGGAGCGGGGGCGGTTCGGCTACTCAAAATTTAATGTTTCAGTATCCAAATATATATAAAACCGGTATTGCAGTAGCAGGCGTTGCCAGTCAGTTTACTTACGATAATATTTATCAGGAACGTTATATGGGTTTGCCACAGGAAGATAGCGCCGATTTTGTTGCCGGTTCTCCTATTACTTATGCAAAAAATCTACAGGGTCATTTGTTATTGATTCATGGTACAGGCGATGATAATGTACATTATCAAAATATGGAACTGCTTGTAAATAAATTGGTGAAATATGGTAAACAGTTTGATATGATGAGTTATCCCAACAGAACGCATAGTATTTCTGAAGAGCCTGGAACCAGAGAACACTTAATTCATTTGTATACCCGCTATTTGCAGCAGTATTGTCTTCCGGGGCCACGCTAAAAAGCAATAATTGTACAATTTTTAAATGGATATTATAAAATTGTAAATTTTGGTCATAATTGCCTGATCAATGAATATTTAGGGAATAGCCTAAGCGCATTCAGTTGTCAATCCCTACCTTTGCCGCTCAATATTTTTTCAATATGAATTTTGACAAGAATACGATTATTGGTTTTGGTTTGTTAGCAATTTTATTTTTTGCGTTTTTTTGGATGAATAATCAGTCTCAGCAGGAAATGCTGAAACAGCAAAAACATGTGCAGGATTCTATTGCACGGGTCAATGCGCTTCGGCAAACCCAGGATCCGGAGGCCATTGTAAAAGATTCATTGAAACAGGATTCATTGATTAAATTATCAACTGCAGGAAATTTTGCAACCGCAGCCATTGGCAAAACATCATTCGATACAGTTGAGAACGATGTTATGAAAATTGTATTCTCCAATAAAGGTGGAAGAATTGAATCTGTAATATTAAAAAATTACAAATCATACAACGGCCAACAGGTTATGTTGGGTTCAACGAATGACATTTTAGGTTATAATATCAATACCGGTAACAATAGCTCAGCCAACACCAATGATTTATATTTTACTCCATCTGCTATTATAAAAAACACTGATGGCACACAAACCATTCAATACACTTTAAGTGATGGTGCAGGACAAAGTATTGTACACAGTTTTGTGATTCAGCCTAATAATTACATGGTGAATTGGAATATTACTATGCAGGGAGCCAATCGTTTGTTAACGGGCAATGAAATGAATTTTATATGGGTTGATCATGCTCAGCAAATGGAACGCTCTGCACACTATGAACGGATAACCAGTAATTTATGCTTTTATGAAGGTGGAAATTTTGATTATTTATCTTCAAAAGAAACCCATCAATTCGAAAAACCGGTAAGCTGGTTTTCTAATGTACAACAATTTTTTAATGTAACATGGGTTGCAAAAAACGATTTTAGCGGGGGTGAAGTAAAGTGGAAGAGAGAAACGGATGACTCTTCAAAAACTTTATTTACCAGCACCGCTAACCTGCACGTGAAAATACCTGCAGAGGCATCTGTAACAATTCCCATGCAATTGTATTATGGACCCAATGAATATGCCATATTAAAAAAAGAAGCCAAGGGCATGGACCAAATTGTTAACCTGGGTAGAAGTTTATATGCTTTTGTAAGACCTATTAACTTATATGTTATTATGCCTGTATTTAACTTCTTTGCCGGGTTTATTAGTAATTACGGATGGGTTATTTTCTTATTAACGCTTTTTATACGTTTAATCACTTCTCCATTAACCTATAGCAGTTATTTAAGTGGTGCAAAAATGAAAGTTTTAAAGCCTGAGTTAGATGCATTGAAACAAAAATTTGGAACAGACCAGCAGGGATTTGCAATGGAACAAATGAAGTTGTATCGGGAGGCGGGCGTAAATCCATTGGGAGGATGTATTCCGGCGCTGCTGCAAGTGCCCATATTCTTTGCATTGTATAGTTTTTTTAATTCTAACATTGCATTGCGTGGACAGCCATTTTTATGGAGTAAAGATTTATCCTCTTACGATGTAATAGCCCGGTTACCTTTTAGTTTACCTTTTAATTTTGGTGATCACATCAGTTTGTTTACCATTACGGCTGTATTAACCAGTTTCTTTATTTCTATTTATAATATGGCATCTACGCCAACGCAGGATAATCCGGCACTAAAATACATGCCATATATTTTTCCATTTATGATGTTGTTTTTCTTCAATGGCATGCCATCAGCTTTAACATGGTATTATACCGTTTCAAATACAGTTACCTTAATATTACAGTTCATCATTCAAAAAAGGATTATTGACCACGATAAAATTTTAGCAAAAATTGATCAAAAACGTAAATCGCCGAAAGCCAAAACAAAAAGTAAGTGGCAGGAACGGTATGAACAAATGATGGAATCGCAGAAAAAAGTGCAGGAATTAAAAGAAAGAACTCAAAAGAAAAAATAGTAAAAAATTCTGTTAAGATAGTTTTAGAGACTGTTTGCAATAAGCCTTACAGTCTCTTTTTAATTTGAGATAAGTTAAGAAATTTGGCTTATTAAAATTTGTAATCAATTTTTACTTGCAGCTTACTTGGTTGGTTTATGAGCTGAATTAACAGCTTCTTTAAGTAAATCATTGTAATTTGTAAGTACATTAGCTTTGCATTATTCATTAACGCTGTATCAAATACATTTTATTTAAATTGAAAATTATGAAACTAATTTTGGTGGCTTTATTTTTTCCATCAATTTACATTTTTTCGCAGCAACGTACTGTTGCTGAATGTACCATTTATTTTCAAAATGTAATTGATGTAAATCAGTCTGCTAACCCTTATTCTGCAGCAAACGAAGTAGTACATAAAACGGTATACATAAAAGGGAATAACAGTAGGGTAAATGTGGTTAGTCCATCTTATCAAATTTCTACTATTATTGATCAGTCAACCGGCAAAGTAGTGGTGTTAAGAAGTTTTGGAAATAACAAGTACATGACTGCATTAACCAAAACACAATGGGTGGCTGCCAATAAAAAGTTTGCAGGCATTCAATTTGTTCCTTTACCCGATACCAAAACCATATTGGGATATAATTGTAAAAAAGCACAACTTTTACTGCAAGATAGTTCTGTATATACACTTTACTATGCAACCGCTATAGTTCCATCAGTAAAAGATTTTGAATATGAATTTAAAGATGTACCCGGATTTGTACTTGAGTATCAAGCAGAAGACAATAAAAAGAATAAAGTACATTTTATAGCAACAAAAATCAGTTTAGATCCTGTGTTACTTTCAGAATTTGAATTGCCCACCAAAGGGTATAGAATTATCAATTATTAGTTAGTTATTGGAGAAGGTGTTTTAAACTTGGGAACATGCACTTTAAATTTATAAGGAAAAACATAAGTCGTATTTCCACTTTTGTATTGCATGATTGAATTTACCTCGGCACCCGAAGCGTAATTCTGAGTTTTAAGAATATGTGTACCATTGTATTCTAAACCAGCCTTAATAAGTGAAAGGGAGAAAGTTTTATGGCTGTAATGGCTTAAGTTTTTTAAAGAATACTTACTGCTGTTTTTTGATTCATCTGTTGTGCCACTAAATGTAATAGCAGCAACAGCACATTTCGTAACAATAATGAATAGTGTTAGAAAAGTCAGTTTGGATATGAATCTGTTGTTAAACATTTATACAAAATTATACATTTTTTACAATTTTTAACAATTTTCTTTTTATTAATTGATTTTTAACAAATTTCTTTTCCAAAATAATGCCAAAATTGTAAAACTTTTACTGTACATTAGATAAACGTTACATCTATGAGAGATCCATCCTACCACGACGAAGACAGAGATTCATTAAGAGAACTGCTACAGCAGTATCAAAACTTAAAAACAGGTCGGGGCCATTCTTTTCTGGAAGAGGAGGCGTTTGAAAAAATTGTGGATTACTATGACGAAAGGGATGATTTGAATGAAGCATTTAAAGCCGTTGAAACCGGCTTAGAACTGTATCCATACTCATCCCACCTGATGATTAAGAAAGCAGACTTGTTAATTGCCCGCAGAAAGTATGCCCAATCACTTGAATTATTGGAAAAAGCGGAATTGTTTGATAGTACAGACATCAATTTATATATTCTAAAAACAGACGCGTATCTGGCACTAGATCAACAACCTAAAGCAGTAGAGCTTTTGGAAACAGCCCTTCATTTATTTGAAGGAGAGGAAAGAATTGATTTATTGTTTGAGTTGGCCGATGTTTATGATGATTATGAAGAGTTTGATAAAGTATTTGACTGTCTGCAGCTAATTTTGGAAGAAGACCCAAACAATGAAGAAGCACTGTATAAAATTTGTTTTTGGACAGATTTTACCGGAAGGAATGAAGAAAGTATCAAAATCCACCAAAAAATTATCGATAATTATCCATACAATGAAATTGCCTGGTTTAATTTGGCAGCAGCATTTCAGGGGCTGAAGTTGTATGAAAAAGCCATTGATGCTTATCAATATGCATTGGTGATTGATGAAAAGTTTGAATATGCATACAGAAATATGGGCGATGCATATTTACGCTTACGCAAATACAAGGAAGCAATTGAAGCACTGGAAAAAGTATTGGAATTGTCTCGCCCGGAAGACGTAATTTATGAAGCCATTGGGCATTGTTACCATAAAATGGGTCATACTGCGCAAGCCCGGTTCAACTATAAAAAAGCGGTTCATCTCAATACAGATGATAGCAAGCTGCATTTTAAAATTGCCACCACCTATATGCAAGAAGGGCAATGGAATAATGCCATCAAACATTTAGAAAATGCACTGCGCATACAACGCAATGTGGCAGAATATAATTTGGCTATGGGTGAGTGTAAATTGCACCAGCAGCAATTTAAAGAAGCCTTGTTTTATTTTGGTTATGTAGTAAAACATAAACCCAAAAAAATAGCCGGTTGGGAGGCTTTAATTCGTTGTCTGTACATTGCCGGTTATTATGAAGAAGCTGCAGGGCAATGTTTACAGGCCATGAAAGCTGCAGAACAAAAGCCATTGTTTATATTTTATCAGGCAGCTTGTTCATTTGCGCTAAACAGAGGCAAGGAGGGACTTTTATACTTGGAGAGTGCTATGGAAAAAGCACCCAGGCAACTGAAAAAGTTGATTGAACTGGCCCCATCGTTATTACAAAACAGTAAGGTGATTGATATTATTGCCAGATACAAAAAAGGGAAAAAATTTTAACTATTCTATTCCAATTTTCTATAATTAAAGCAATTCACTTACCCGAATTGCTTTAATTTTGCGCCCAATTAATAACAGCCCCATGAATTATAATCTAACGCAAATCCCTGAAAGGATGAAAAAGCCCCGTAATCATGGTATTACCATGGTAATGGATAAAGGCCTTAGTATGAATGAAGTTGAAAATTTTTTAAGCGTCGCGGGTCCACATGTTGATATTGTAAAATTAGGTTTTGGTACTTCTGCAGTTACGCCCAATTTAAAAGAAAAAATTAATTTATACCATCAATACAACATGCCCATTTATTTTGGGGGTACTTTGTTTGAAGCTTTTTTAATACGCAATCAAATAGATGATTATATTGCTATTTGTAAGGAATATAATATCACTTATATGGAAGTGAGTGATGGCTCCATTACCATTCCTCACGCTGAAAAATGCGGATATATTGAAAAATTAACCAAATATGGAACCGTTTTAAGTGAAGTTGGAAGTAAAGATGCTACCAATATTATGGCGCCATATAAATGGATTGAATTGATGCGTGCAGAATTAGAAGCAGGCGCTTCTTATGTAATTGCCGAAGCCAGAGAAGCCGGTAATGTAGGTATTTACAGAGACAGTGGAGAAGTTAGGCAGGGTTTAGTTGCTGAAATATTAACACAAATACCTGAGGAAAAAATATTATGGGAAGCGCCACAAAAAGCACAGCAGTTGTATTTTCTTCAATTATTAGGCTGTAATGTGAACCTTGGTAACATTGCTCCCAATGAAGTAATACCATTAGAAGCCATGCGAATTGGCTTAAGAGGCGATACTTTTGATTTATATCGTAACAAGTAATTGAGTGCATTAAATTCAACATTCATTATGCGCATATTTGGTTTAATTGGTTATCCATTATCGCATTCTTTTTCAAAAAAATATTTTGATCAAAAATTTGCATCAGAAAATATTACTGATGCAAATTTTTTTCTGTATCCTATTGAAAAAATTGAAGGCATTACTGATTTATTAAAAGCAACACCCAATTTGAAAGGGTTGGCCATTACCATTCCCTACAAAAAACAAATTATTCCTTATCTGCATGAATTGAGTCCTGCAGTTCAAAAAATGAATGCCTGCAATTGTATTCATATTCAAAATGGTTTGCTGAGTGGCTTTAATACAGATGTTATCGGGTTTAAAAATTCTTTTCTCAAAAAGAAAGCGGCACATCATACCAAAGCAATGATTTTGGGAACCGGTGGAGCCGCGGCTGCTGTAGCATTTGTATTGGATGAACTGTGTATACCGTATATATATGTTTCAAGAAAACCATCTGCTGCCAATAACAGCATTCATTATTCTGAATTAGATGATGCTATGATGCAGAACTATACAATCATCATCAATACTACACCGTTAGGCACATTTCCGAATATTCAATTTTTTCCGCCCATACCATATCATTGTATCAATGAGCACCATTATTTGTTCGATTTAATTTATAATCCGGCAGAAACGATTTTTTTACAAAAAGGCAGAGAAAATGGTGCCATTACGCAAAATGGGTATGATATGCTGGTGATTCAGGCAGAAGAAAACTGGAAAATATGGAATGGTTAATGACTCAGTTTTTCCAATGCTTTTGAAGGAATTGGCGCTAACTTCTTCAGCGCATAATGATAACACAACATGCCGGTTTTAGCAGTACCTGCCAATATCCATTCGTTTGCATTTTTGATAGAAATTTTATAAAACAAATCAAAACCCATAGCATCAATTCTGGAAGTTGCTACATCAATCTGAATGGTATCGCCATAATGCAGTTCCTTTTTAAATTCAATGACTGCATCACGCATTATTAGTCCAACACCTTCCATATCTAGTTCACTATAGCCTAGTGATTGCAGGTATTCCATTCTTGCTTCCTGTAGTAATGCCAAAAATCGGTCATTACCTACATGTCCACCATAATTCATGTCGGTTACTCGTATTTTCATTTCTGTGGAAAATGGAAATACATCCGGCAGTTGCAGTTTAACTCTTTTCATGTTGAAGGCTTTCTAAAAAAGCAACCATTTTATCGATGGCTTTTTTACGGTGACTAAATTTATTTTTTTCTGCTATATTCATCTCCGCAAAACTATGGTTACTCCCCTTTGGAATAAATATGGGGTCATATCCAAAACCCTGAATTCCTTTAGGTGCAAGTGCAATGGTGCCTTCACAAATTCCTTCAAAATAATGCACATGATTATCCATTATTAAACAAATTACTGTTCTAAATCTGGCAGTGCGATCATTTTTGTTAGCCAATTCCTGCAACAGTTTTTCATTGTTTTTTTTATAGTCTCTTTCAATGCCTGCATATCGTGCACTTTTTACACCCGGAGCACCCTCTAAGCTATCTACTTCTAGTCCGGTATCTTCACTAAAACAGTTTTTGCGTGTCATCTCAAAAATGGTATGGGCCTTTTTATGCGCATTTTCTTCCAATGTATCGTAGGGTTCTTCAATTTCGATTGTTATATCTGCTTCAAGTAAGCTCATTACAAGGTAAGGGGCCGGTAAAACTTTTTGTATTTCTTCAACTTTATGTTGGTTGTTGGTGGCAAATAGGAGCGTTTGCATAAAAATTGACAGGTTATTTTAAGTTAAATAGGTTCTTCAAACTTAACCAAAGTTTTCTTTTTTCTTCTTTTGTAATAGCATCATCAGGTAAATAAGTGCTGAGGGGCTTTGCCGGTAAAAAACTGCAATTGCTATGCTTTTGCATTCGATAGGCAGGTACAACAAATGGTAAATCAAGGGTCTGCATATCTGATAAAAACATGATGCAATAATTCGACTGTAATGTTTGCTGTAATGCTTTGAAAGTTTGTATTGTTGTATACTGATTTACGATTGCTACATCCCCTATATTCAGTTTGCAGGCTAAAAGTATATTACTTAAAAATTGCAGCCATTCTTCTCTAATAAAAGGAACGGTTTCATCCCATACTAAAATGGCAATTTTCTTTTTATTCTCTCCTAAAAATGGCAATACAGTTGCATTGTCTAAATTATTGTCTGCCTGAACTACCTGTTTTTTGTTGGGTTGTAGTGTTGTTGTTGCAGTTTTTTCTTTCAGATGCTCCTGAATGGGTGCATTTTGTGGTTGGTCATTTATATTTGGATTATCTATAATTACCAATGTATCTTTGTACATGGAAGCAATATAGTCTGCAGGTAACTGTATATCTTCAAATTTCATCGGAATTAATTTTAAATAAACACTTGTTAGTTTTTTGTTTCTTTGCACCAAAAATATAAAGATATGATAAAGGCATCAGGCTTTCCTGTTACAAAAGTTGTGCACAGTAGGTTAAGCAATTTAAGTTTAGAGAATATCCCATTTGGGAAATACTTTTCTGACCATATGTTTATGGCTACTTATAAAAATGGGGCATGGCAGGATCCGCAAATTATTCCATATCAATCATTACAAATGGAGCCCTCCCTGGCCGCCTTGCATTATGGCCAGGCTATATTTGAAGGCATTAAAGCCTACAAACATGCTTCCGGAGAAGCCTTTATTTTTAGGCCTTACGATAATTTTATACGATTTAATTTATCGGCCGAAAGAATGTGTATGCCGGAAGTTCCTGAATATATTTTTATAGATGGCATGCATCAGTTACTGGCTATTGATAAAGACTGGATTCCGGCAAAGGCGGAACATGCGTTATACATTCGGCCGGTTATGTTTTCTACAGATGTTACACTGGGCGTAAAGCCATCTGAAAGCTATACTTTCATTATTTTATTAAGTCCAACAGGCCCCTATTATGCCAAACCCATGAAAATATTTGTGGAAGAAACCTATACTCGTGCTGCCCGCGGTGGCGTTGGTTTTTCAAAAAATGCAGGCAACTATGCCGGTAGCATGATGGCTGCCAAAAAAGCCAATGAAATGGGGTATGATCAGGTACTTTGGACAGATGCTGTTGAACACAAATGGCTACAAGAAGTGGGCATGATGAATGTGGTTTTTGTTATTAATAATATTGCCATTACACCTTCGTTAGAAGAAGGTACCATACTAAATGGCGTTACTAGAAACAGTGTTTTGGTGTTGTTGCAAGAAATGGGTATACCGGTGGAAGAAAGAAAAATAAACATAGATGAAGTAACGGTAGCCTATAAAAATGGAACATTACAAGAAGTATTTGGAACAGGAACGGCAGCAACCATAGCCCTTATAAAAGAATTACGTTATAAAAATGAGCAAATGGTTTTTGATACCGACAATTGGAAAATTGCCCCGGCCATTCGTGAAAAACTCAATCAATTACGCTATGGAAAAGTGGCAGATACCCATGGCTGGCTGTATAAAATTTAGCTTTTTATGCTGCTAACGCCATCTTTTAAATAAATTTTATCTTTTAAGATTTTTCTTTTTGGAATTTACGACAAGGGCTATTACCTTTGCCGTCCTAAAAATTAAATAAAGTAGAATGCCTACTATACAACAATTAGTTAGAAAAGGCCGCGAAATTATCAGGGCTAAAAGTAAGTCAAGAGCATTAGACGCTTGTCCACAACGTCGTGGTGTTTGTACCCGTGTATACACTACAACACCTAAAAAGCCAAACTCAGCTTTACGTAAAGTGGCCAAAGTACGGTTAACAAATAAAATTGAGGTAATTGCTTATATACCCGGTGAAGGTCATAACCTACAGGAGCACTCTATCGTTTTAATCAGAGGCGGTCGTGTAAAAGATTTACCCGGTGTTCGTTACCATATTGTAAGGGGTAGTTTAGATACTGCCGGTGTTAAAGACAGAAAAAAGAGCCGCTCTAAATACGGTACAAAGAAAGAAAAAGCAAAAAAATAAATCAGTTAAACAGCTAATTTTTATATAACATGCGTAAAGCACAAGCCAAAAAATTACCTATAGCACCCGACGGTAGGTTTAATGATAAACTAGTAAGCCGTTTTATCAATAATATAATGTGGGATGGCAAAAAAAGTACTGCCATTAATATATTTTACGATGCCATCGATAAAGTGTCTAAAATGACCAATGAAGATGGTTATGAAGTTTGGAAAAGAGCTTTAGCTAATATTACTCCTGCTGTAGAAGTACGCAGCCGTAGAATTGGAGGTGCTACTTTTCAAATTCCTTCTGAAGTGCGCCCCGACAGAAAAATATCTTTAAGTATTAAATGGATGGTGCGCTACAGCCGCGAAAGAAACGGTAGAACCATGGCCGATAAACTGGCTAATGAAATTATTGCTGCCAGCAAAGGGGAAGGAGGTGCATTCAAAAAGAAAGAAGATGTGCATAGAATGGCCGAAGCCAACAAAGCTTTCTCACATTTCAAAGTGTAAATAAAAAATAACATAGAAAAAGGCTGCCTGTATCAGGTGGCCTTTTTTATTGGTAGAAGCTATAAGAAATGATATTGGTTGCTAATTTCTTGACATATAGTCATTATTCTCAATAAAAAACATAGTTTCATTCCTCGAATTGCTTTACAGTTAACCCATCAATTGCATATTTGAGCAACTAATCATTAAATCTTTGATTAAAATCTTGTAGAAATTCCTAAATCCCTACCTTTGCCGCCTGAAAAAAAATAAACAATCACTTTATGGCGGATTTGAAATTTCAACGCAATTTTGGTATTGCCGCTCACATTGATGCCGGTAAAACCACAACTACCGAGCGTATCCTACGGTATACCGGTATGATACATAAAATTGGTGAGGTGCACGATGGCGCTGCCACTACCGACTGGATGGAACAAGAAAAAGAAAGGGGTATTACCATTACCTCAGCAGCAGTAAGCTGTCAATGGAATTTTCCAACCGTATTAGGTAAAGTTACCCCTGAAACAAAAAAATATTATTTTAATATTATTGATACTCCCGGACACGTTGACTTTACTGTAGAAGTAGAACGTTCAATGCGAGTATTAGATGGGTTGATTGCCTTGTTTTCGGCTGTGGATGGTGTAGAGCCACAATCAGAAACCGTATGGCGCCAGGCCAATCGTTACAAAGTACCTCGTATTGGTTTTGTCAATAAAATGGACCGTTCCGGTGCCGATTTCTTAAATGTGGTAAAACAGGTAAGAGAAATGCTCGGAGCCAAAGCTGTACCATTACAATTACCCATTGGGGCAGAAGATAATTTTAGAGGGGTTGTAGATTTAATTAAAATGAAAGGCATTGTATGGCATGCTGAAACAGAGGGAATGACTTTTGATGAAATTCCGGTGCCCGAAGATATGTTGGAAGAAGTAAATTTCTGGAGACAAAACTTAGTTGAAGCGGTTGCAGAATACGATGATCATTTAATGGAAAAATTCTTTGATGATCCGAATACCATTAGCGAAGATGAGGTTCATGAAGCCATTCGTAAAGCTACTATCGATTTAAGTATAGTGCCCATGATGTGTGGTTCTTCTTTCAAAAACAAAGGCGTACAAACCGCATTAGATGCCGTTTGTAGATATTTGCCTTCTCCTGTTGATATTGAAGCGGTAACAGGTATTAATCCTGATACCGGCTTAGAGGTAAGCCGTAAACCCGATGCCAAAGAGCCCTTTGCAGCCCTGGCTTTCAAAATTATGACTGATCCATTCGTAGGTCGTTTGGCTTTCTTCCGCTGTTATAGTGGCCATTTAGATGCCGGCAGCTATGTATTAAACGTAAGAAGCGGTAAAAAAGAGCGTATCAGCCGTATTATGAAGATGTTTGCCAACAAGCAAAACCCAATCGATTTTATTGAAGCGGGCGATATTGCTGCTGCAGTTGGTTTCAAAGAAATTAAAACCGGAGATACACTTTGTGATGAAGCGCATCCAATTGTACTGGAAAATATGTTTATTCCTGAGCCAGTTATTGCCATTGCCATTGAGCCTAAAACACAAGCCGATGTGGACAAAATGGGTATGGCCATTGCCAAATTGGTAGAAGAAGATCCTACTTTGCGTGTAAACACAGATGAAGATACCGGGCAAACCATTTTGCGTGGCATGGGAGAATTGCATTTGGAAATTATTCTTGACAGGATGCGCCGCGAATTTAAAGTAGAAGTAAATCAGGGTGCACCACAGGTAGCATACAAAGAAGCCTTCCAGGCAACCATTCAACATCGCGAAATATTGAAAAAACAAACCGGTGGTCGCGGTAAATTTGCCGATATTCAATTTGAAATTGGCCCCGCCGATGAAGAATGGTTAAAAGAAAATGAAGGAAAGAATTTCCAATTTGTAAACGATATATTCGGAGGTTCTATTCCCCGTGAATTTGTACCTGCTATCCAAAAAGGTTTTGAAACAGCAATGGGAACCGGTGTATTGGCAGGATATCCGGTTAATAACATGAAAATCAGAGTTTTTGATGGTAGTTATCATGACGTGGATTCAGATTCTATGTCGTTTGAACTATGTGCTAAGTCCGGATTCCGTGAAGCAGCCAAAAAAGCCAAACCGGTATTATTAGAACCCATTATGAAAGTGGAAGTATTAACTCCAGATCAGTACATGGGTGATGTAACCGGCGACTTAAACCGCAGAAGAGGAATGTTGGAAGGAATGGATAACCGTAACAATTTACAGGTAATTAAAGCCAAAGTTCCATTGAGTGAAATGTTTGGTTATGTAACCCAATTACGTTCTTTATCTTCAGGTCGTGCTACTTCCACCATGGAATTTTCTCATTATGCACCTGCTCCAAATAACGTAGCAGAAGAAGTAATGGCCAAAAATAAAGGGAAAGTAAAAGTAGAAGATTAGGATGTAGAACAAGTAAATACATCATAAAGAGCCACATTTTAAAGCGTGTGGCTCTTTTTTTTAGCAGCATTTATCCTAACAAAAAAATATTTCGCTTTTCTTATAAATATTTTTAAAAAAACTTTCTTTTTTCTTGCCCATTTAAACCTGTAGCCATACCTTTGCAACCCAATCGGAAAATTAGGTAAAGATTATGTCTCAAAGAATCAGAATAAAATTACAATCATACGATCACAATCTGGTAGATAAATCTGCCGAGAAAATTGTGAAAACTGTTCGTAGTACTGGTGCCGTTGTAACCGGACCTATTCCTTTGCCTACGCATAAAAGAATTTTTACTGTTTTGCGTTCACCCCACGTGAATAAAAAAAGCAGAGAGCAATTCCAGTTGTGTACGCATAAGCGGTTATTAGATATTTATACATCATCATCCAGAACGGTTGATGCTTTGAGCAAATTAGATTTACCTTCCGGTGTTGAAGTGGAAATCAAAGCTTGATAAAGTTGATTAAGTAGGCTACCTCCCAATCGTTATTGAAAAAGGAGCTCTGGCTTTTGAATATAAAATTTGACATATAAACAGGCCCTTCGAGGTTTGTTTACTTCCGGTACTTCCATCGTCTTTGAAGTGTATATTTCAAAGAGCAGGCAAAACCACCGGGTTTTGGTGGCAAAAGGGAAAAGGTCGGCAGCAAACAAGGATTGAATTTTGCTTCATGGCAAAATGTCCTCTACACCTTAGCGGGGCAAAAACCGCAAAACATGAAAGGTATTATTGGAAAAAAAATTGGAATGACCAGCATTTTTGCCCAAGATGGCAAACAGGTGGCATGTACCATTATTGAGGCAGGTCCTTGTGTAGTAACACAAGTGAAAACCAAAGAAACAGACGGTTATGAAGCTTTGCAATTAGGCTTCACCGATAAAAAAGAAAAACACTCCACTAAGTCTGAGTTAAATCATTTCGTAAAAGCTCAAACTGCTCCCAAAAGATTTATAAAAGAATTTCGCAACTATACCATTGAAAAAGCATTAGGCGAAACCATTACACTCGATATTTTTTCTGAAGGTGATGCTGTTGAAGTAATTGGCACCACAAAAGGAAAAGGTTTTCAGGGTGTTGTGAAACGTCATGGTTTTAGTGGTGTTGGTGAAGCTTCTCATGGTCAACATGACCGTTCAAGAGCCCCCGGTTCAATCGGTGGTTCATCTTATCCTTCAAGAGTTTTTAAAGGAATGAGAATGGCAGGTCGAATGGGTAATGACCATGTAAAAATGAAAGGATTGAAAATAGTAAAAATATTCCCTGAGAAAAATTATCTGTTAATCAGTGGTTCAGTACCGGGTCATAACGGTTCTATAGTTTATATCCAGAAGTAGTCACCTATAATTCACACAAATCATGCAATTAGAAATATTAAATATAAAAGGCGAAAAAACAGGCAGAACGGTTGAATTACCGGAAGATATTTTTGGTATTGAACCCAATGACCATGTTATTTATTTGGCTGTTAAACAACATTTAGCTGCTCAACGTCAGGGTACACATAAGGTAAAAACACGTGCTGAGGTACATGGTGCCAGCCGTAAATTACACAAACAAAAAGGTACCGGTGGTTCTCGTAAAGGTAATATCCGTAACCCTTTGTACAAAGGTGGTGGTACTATTTTTGGACCTAAACCACACGCTTATACTTTCAAATTAAACCGTAAAGTAAAAGATTTGGCAAAAATTTCTGCCCTTAGTTATAAAGCAAAAGAAAATGCCATTATTGTAGTAGAAGAATTTGCAATGGATGCACCTAAAACAAAGGAAATTACCAATATCATGCGTGCTTTGAAGGTAGCTGAAAAGAAAACAATTATTGTTTTGCCTGAGTATAATGATAATGTGTATTTAAGTTCCAGAAATATCCCGAATATTACCAGTACATTATTAGCAGATATCAACACCTATGATGTAATGAATGCAGATGTTTTGGTAATAACAGAAAATGCAGCGAAGATATTTGCAGAAAACGAAATGGTAGAAGCATAATTTACAAACGTTTCAAAAGAAATAGAATGAAACCAACTGATATTTTAATTAAGCCTGTTTTATCTGAAAAGGCAAATGTACAACAGGAAAAGTTACGCCGTTATACTTTTAAAGTAGTTCGTGCAGCAAATAAACTTCAAATAAAACAGGCAATTGAATCCTTTTATGGCATTACCGTAGTGGATGTTAACACTGTAGTAGTTCCAGGAAAAAACAAAACCCGTTACACAAAGGCTGGTTTTATCAAAGGGAAAAAATCATCTTATAAAAAAGCATTGGTAACAGTTGCTGAGGGTGATACAATTGATTTATACGCAAACATTTAGTTATAGCAGCGAAGCTGAAAATTTCGCATTAAAATTTAAGAAACAATGGCATTAAAAAAGTACAAACCAATCACTGCCGGCACCCGTTGGAGAATTGGCAATGCTTATGCTGAAATTACCACTAATGAGCCTGAAAAAAGCTTGTTAGAACCACTTAAAAAAACAGGTGGACGTAATGCTCAGGGTCGCAGGTCAATGCGTTACATAGGCGGGGGTCATAAAAGACATTACCGTATTATTGACTTTAAGCGCAATAAGCAAAATATTGAAGCAACTGTTGTATCAATTGAGTACGATCCAAACCGTACTGCTTTTATAGCGCTGTTACAATATGCAGATGGTGAAAAAAGATATATTCTGGCTCCTCAGGGTTTACAAGTAGGTGCCAAAGTTATTGCCGGCGATGCAGTTGCACCCGAAATTGGCAATGCACTTCAAATGAAGAATATGCCTTTGGGTACCAATATTCATAATATTGAAATGCAACCCGGACAAGGTGGAAAATTAGCACGTAGTGCCGGTGCATCTGCTCAATTAGCCAATAAGGAAGAAAAATACGCCGTATTAAAAATGCCTTCCGGAGAGTTGAGAAAAGTTTTAATTAACTGTTACGCAACTGTTGGAGTGGTATCTAATAGCGATCATAATTTACAAACTGCCGGTAAAGCAGGTGTAAATCGTTGGAAAGGAATCCGCCCAAGAGTTAGAGGTGTAGCCATGAACCCCGTAGATCACCCAATGGGTGGTGGTGAAGGTAAAGCTTCCGGAGGTCATCCACGCAGCAGAACCGGTAAATATGCCAAAGGTGAAAAAACCAGAACAAGAGGCAAAGCCAGTGATAAGCTGATTATTCAAAGAAGAGATGGTAAAAAAATTACCAAGTAACAATATTTAGATAAACGCACTAAATCGTAAATCCAAATGGGTCGTTCGATTAAAAAAGGTCCTTATGTTGACGCAAATCTTGATGAAAAAGTAACCGCCATCAACGAAGGTAAAACAAAGAAAGGGGTGATAAAAACCTGGAGCCGTCGCAGTACAATTACACCCGATTTTGTTGGGCATACATTTGCTGTACACAATGGTAACAAGTTTATACCTGTATATGTAACTGAATTTATGGTTGGACATAAATTAGGAGAATTTGCGCCTACCAGAAACTTCAGAGGTCACTCAGGACAAAAAAAATAAATTAATTCAGGGCAAACAGTAAAACAGTTTGCCGAATGATAGAAATCAAATCAAAATGGAAGCAGTAGCTAAACTGAAAAATTATCCCACTGGTCCGCTCAAAATGCGGTTATTAGCCGATGTGATCCGTGGAATGGAAGTAGAAAAGGCTTTGGCTATATTAGAATTTCACCCGCAACACAATGCTACCCCGTTAGCAAAACTGTTGAAGAGTGCCATTAATAATTGGGAACAAAAAAATAATGGAGCCAGTGCTGCAGATAGTAGTCTTATTGTAAAAACAATTTTTGTAGATGGTGGCCGCATTTTAAAAAGAATGCGCCCGGCACCACAAGGTCGTGGTTACAGAGTAAGAAAACGCAGCAATCATGTAACAATCATTGTAGATTCTAAAAACTAATTGAAACCATATTATGGGTCAGAAAGCAAATCCAATTGGTAACAGGTTAGGTATCATCCGTGGATGGGAAAGTAACTGGTATGGCAATAAAAAAGACTTTGCCGTTAAGTTAATTGAGGATCAAAAAATCCGTACTTACCTGAATGCCCGTATAAACAAAGGTGGTATAGCAAAAATAGTTATTGAGCGTACGCTTGGTAAACTTATCGTTACCATTCATACATCAAAACCAGGTATTATTATCGGTAAAGGTGGTGGTGAAGTAGATAGTATTAAAGAAGAATTGAAGAAATTAACCGGTAAGGATGATGTTCAAATCAATATTCTTGAAATACGTCGTCCTGAATTAGATGCAACCATTGTTGGCGATACTATTGCACGGCAAATTGAAAACCGTATTAACTTTAAGCGTGCCATTAAAATGGCCATTGCCTCAACACTCAGAATGGGTGCAGAAGGTATTAAAGTAAGGGTGAGCGGACGTTTAGGCGGTGCTGAAATTGCTCGTAGTGAAGAATTTAAACAAGGCCGTGTACCATTGCATACTTTACGTATGGATATTGATTATGCAAGTGTATTTGCACAAACTGTATATGGTAAAATCGGTATCAAAGTGTGGATTTGTAAAGGTGAAGTATTAGGTAAACGCGAATTGAACCCAAATTTTGTTGGTGGAAAAAATGACCTAAGCGATAGAAGAGAGAGAACCGGTGGAGATGACAGACGCGGAGGCGGTAATCGCGGAGATCACCGTGGCGGTGGAAGGAACAATGATTCCAGAGGACCAAGAAAACCACAGCATTAAAACAGGTACTAGCAATTTGCTATACTTTTTTTGAATACCACACAGTAAATACTGTGTAAAAACAACAAAAAAATGTTACAGCCAAAAAGAAGTAAACATAGAAAACAACAAAAAGGCCGCATTAGGAATGTTGCTAAAAGGGGCACCTCTATTGCTTTCGGTTCGTTTGCATTAAAAGCTTTAGAACCCATTTGGTTAACCAACCGTCAGATTGAAGCTGCCAGACAAAGTATGACACGTGCCATGAAGCGTGAAGGAAACGTTTGGATTAGGGTATTCCCCGATAAAATTATTACCCGTAAACCTTTAGAGGTAAGGATGGGTAAAGGTAAAGGTAACCCTGAATTTTGGGCTGCTGTAGTGGAACCGGGTCGTATTATTTTTGAGTGTGATGGTGTAAGTGAAACAGTTGCCAGAGAAGCATTGCATTTGGCAGCTCAAAAATTACCAATTGCAACCAAATTTATTGTAAGGAGAGACTTGCAAGCATAAAATAAACACTTTAATATTATTTGCAATGGCAAAAAAATTTGATTTTAATAAGAGCCTAAAGGAGATGACTGAATCTGACATTAAAGCCAGAATTGAGGAGGATACCTTAAGGTTAAAGAAATTGGAATTTGCACACGCAATTTCTCCGTTGGAAAATCCAATGAGTATTCGTGAGTTAAGAAAAGATATTGCCCGTTTAAAAACGGCATTACATAACAGAGCTATGGCTTAATAACCAATAAATTGCTAACAATGGTTGAAAGAAATTTGCGTAAAACAAGAATTGGGGTGGTAACCAGTAATAAAATGGCTAAAACCATTACCGTTGCTGTAGAAAGAAAAGTAAAACACCCTATTTATGGAAAGTTCGTTAAAAAAACGACTAAGTTCCATGCACACGATGAAAAAGATGAGTGCACAATTGGTGATATGGTTAAAATAATGGAAACCCGCCCACTAAGCAAAACCAAACGTTGGAGATTAGTTGAGGTGATTGAAAAAGCCAAATAAAATTATTATCGATAGCCTGCTTATAGCAGCCTGTTAACTATCAAATTATTAAACAATGATCCAGCAAGAAAGCAGACTAAATGTAGCTGATAATAGCGGTGCCAAAGAAGTACTTTGTATTAAAGTACTTGGAAATAGTGGCCAGGATTATGCCAAAATTGGCGATAAAATTGTGGTAACTGTTAAAGATGCCATTCCTGCCGGTGGTATTAAAAAAGGTACCGTATCCAAAGCCGTAATTGTAAGAACCAAAAACAAATTACGCAGAAAAGATGGTTCTTATATTCGTTTTGATGATAATGCTGTTGTGTTATTAAACAATGCTGATGAGCCACGTGGAACTCGTATTTTTGGGCCGGTTGCCCGTGAATTAAGAGATAAAGGCTACATGAAAATAATTTCATTGGCACCTGAGGTTTTATAAATCGCTCCGTAGCGTAACAACTGTACAAGTACAAGTGTGCGACGCAACGAAGCTGAATATAGATTAAAAGCTGGTAACAAAACAAATAACTAACCTTTTAAAAAAGGGTTATATAAAAGGGTAAACACCATGAGTAAAAGATTTAAACCCAAATTTAACATCAAAAAAGGCGATACTGTTGTAGTAATTGCCGGTGAAGACAAGGACTTGAAAAAACCCAGAAAGGTATTAGAAGTTCTGATTGATGAAGCACGAGTTGTTGTAGAAGGGGTAAACATTGTTACAAAACATACCAAACCCAATGCTCAAAATACAAAAGGTGGTATTGTTAAAATAGAAGCTCCTGTGCATATCAGTAATGTAATGCTTTGGGATGCAAAAGCCGGCGGCCCTGCAAAAATTAAAAAAAGCCGAGAAGAGGGTAAATTAATTAGAATATCAAAAAAATCAGGGGAGGTTATTAAATAATGAGTACAACTAAATACACTCCAAGAATGGCGGAAAAATATCGCCAGGAAGTAATTCCCGTATTGATGAAGAAGTTTGCTTATAAAAGTGTAATGCAGGCTCCTAAAATCGAAAAAATTTGTATTAACCGTGGCGTGAACGGTGCTGTTACCGATAAAAAATTGGTAGATGTTGCCGTAAACGAATTAGAACAAATTACAGGTCAAAAGGCCGTACCTACTTATTCTAAAAAAGACATTTCTAATTTTAAATTACGTAAAGGCATGCCCATTGGCGCAAGAGTTACTTTACGTGGCGAAAAAATGTATGAATTTTTAGACAGGCTGGTATCTGTAGCATTACCCCGGGTACGTGATTTTAAAGGAATTAGTGATAAAGCTTTTGATGGGCGTGGTAACTATACTTTAGGCGTAACTGAACAAATTATATTTCCGGAAATTGATATTGATAAAGTTAATAAAATTACCGGTTTTGATATAACCATTGTTACAACTGCGCAAACCAATGAAGAAGCATATGAGCTGTTGAAAGAATTGGGAATGCCTTTTAAAAGTGCAAAAAAAGAAAATAATTAAAATATAAATGGGCAATTTGCCCATTCAGAATCAACATTAAAATTATGGCAAAAAAATCAATTATAGCCAGACAAGCAAAAAGAGAAGCAATGGTGGCCAAGTACGCAGAAAAACGTGCTGCTCTGAAAGCTGCAGGTGATTATGCTGCTTTAGATTTATTACCCAAAAACGCTTCACCGGTACGATTAAAAAATCGTTGTCAGTTAACCGGCAGACCTCGTGGATATATGCGTTATTTCGGTGTATCCAGGGTAATATTCAGAGACATGGCTTTAAATGGTAAAATTCCTGGTGTAACAAAAGCCAGCTGGTAATTTTAATCCGTTTAGTAAACAAAATTTAGAACAGCATTTAATTAATATACAATGGTAACTGATCCTATTGCAGACTTTTTAACAAGGATTCGTAATGCTCAAATGGCCGGTCACAGACTGGTAGAAATTCCCGCCTCTAATTTAAAAAAGCGGATGACTGAAATTTTATATGAGCAGGGTTATATTTTAAAGTACAAATTTGAAGAAAATACCAAACAAGGTATTATCAAAATTGCACTGAAGTATGATCCTACGAGTAAACAACCTGCTATTCGTTCCTTAGAAAGAATTAGCAGACCAGGTTTACGTCAATACGCAAAACCCGCTGATATGAAACGTGTTATTAATGGGTTGGGTATTGCTATCATCAGCACCTCTAAAGGCGTATTAACCGACAAACAGGCAAAAGCGCAAAATGTTGGTGGTGAAGTGCTTTGTTATATTTATTAATCACTTTTTGATTTAAGTAGATAATTAAGCCTTTTAGTCGGGGCTGAACACAACTTAAATTGTAATTATAAAAAACGAAACGACTATGTCTAGGATTGGAAAACAACCCGTAATACTTCCCAAGGGCGTTACTGTTACACTTGGAAAAGATAACGTAATTACAGTGAAAGGGCCTAAAGGTGAATTAAAGCAAGCAGTTGACAGAGATATTGTGATTGAAATTTCTGACACTGAAGTGAATTTAAAAAGACCTACTGATCAAATTCGCCATCGTGCCATGCATGGTTTGTACCGTTCTTTGGTATCTAACATGGTAAAAGGTGTAACAGAAGGATTTAGAAAAGATCTGGAATTGGTGGGTGTGGGTTTTAAAGCTGCGAATCAAGGTAATACATTGGATTTATCATTAGGTTACTCTCACAACATTATTTTTGAAGTGCCTAAAGAGTTGAAAGTTGCCACTGCTACTGAAAAAGGTAAGAACCCAACCATTACTTTAGAAAGTATTGACAAACAATTATTAGGACAGGTGGCTGCTAAGATACGCGGATTACGTAAACCTGAACCATACAAAGGAAAAGGTGTAAAATATAGCGATGAAATTATCAGAAGAAAAGCTGGTAAAGCTGCTGGTAAATAACAATTATAAATGACACTTCCGGCAGTATCGGAAGACAAAATAAATAGAAATGAATAGTAAACTTGTTCAAAGACAAAAAATCCGGTACCGTATCCGTAAAAAAGTTGCCGGTACAGCTACTAAACCCCGTTTATCGGTTTTTAGAAGTAATGCAGAAATTTATGCTCAATTAATTGATGATGATAATAGCGTAACACTGGCTGCTGCCTCTTCAAGAGATAAACATTTAGTTGCTCAAAAAGTTACAAAAATTGAAAAAGCTAAAATGGTAGGTGTAGCTATTGCGCATAAAGCAAAAGAATTAGGTATTACCACCTGTGTTTTTGACAGAGGCGGGAACTTATACCATGGCAGAGTGAAAAGTGTAGCAGATGGTGCCAGAGAAGGTGGTCTTCAATTCTAATCTAAACAAATACTTAATAATTTAGGTCCATGTCTAAAATAACTGAAAATAAAGTAAAGCTAACCGGTGAAATTGAACTGAAAGAAAAAGTAGTTGCGATTAACCGTGTTGTAAAAACTACAAAAGGCGGACGTACTTTTAGTTTCTCTGCTTTAGTAGTAGTTGGTAACGAAAAAGGAATTGTTGGCCAGGGTTTGGGAAAAGCAAAAGAAGTTCAGGAAGCTATAGCAAAAGGTATTGATGATGCAAAAAAGAACTTGGTAAAAGTTCCTGTAATGCATGGAACCATACCACACGAACAATGGTCAAAAGCCGGTGCAGCCAAAGTATTAATTAAACCCGCAGCACACGGAGCCGGTGTAATTGCTGGAGGCAGCATGCGTGCTGTTTTGGAAAGTGCAGGTGTTACCGACGTATTGGCCAAAAGTCTTGGTTCTGCCAATCCTCATAATGTTGTTAAGGCTACCATTAAAGCTTTAACCGAATTACGTGAGCCAATTCAGGTTGCCAAAAATCGTAACGTAAAATTAAATAAAGTTTTTAACGGGTAAACTTTAGCATATTTTGCTGAGGTTAAAATTCTGAAGATTATGAAAAAAATTAAAGTTACTCAAATAAAAAGTGGTATCGACAGGTCTGAACGTCAAAAAAAAACCTTAGAAGCCCTTGGTTTAAATAAGTTAAATGCATCACGTGAAGTAGAAGCAACTCCTCAAATTGTTGGCATGATCAATAAAGTAAGCCACTTAGTGAAAGTTGAAGAAGTAAAGTAATTCAATCATTGAATGCTAAATGATATGTGAATTAATTTCGCATATCATTTCGCATTTATCATTTATTCATCAAGCGAGGGGCGATTCCCCGATAAGTACAAAATCAAATACAATGAAATTACACAATTTAAAATCCGCAGAAGGCGCAACGCACAAACAAAAAAGATTAGGCAGAGGTGAAGCATCTGGTAAAGGTGGTACATCTACAAAAGGTAACAAAGGTGGACAAAGCCGTGCCGGTTACCAACGTAAAAATGCTTTTGAAGGCGGTCAGATGCCTATCCAACGTCGTTTACCAAAACGTGGCTTTAAAAATATTAATCGTGTTGAATACAAAGTGTTCAACTTAGGTCAAATAGAAACATTGAATGAAAAATATGCTTTCTCAGAATTTTCATTGGAAAACTTATACATCAACGGATTGGTAAACAGGACTGATAAAGTTAAAATTCTGGGTAATGGAGAATTAAAAACTAAATTGAATTTTAAAGTAAATGCCATTAGCGATAAGGCAAAAGCTGCCATTGAATCTATTGGCGGTACAGTAGAGTTAATTAAATAATTTACTGTATATTGCCTCCCGCATTCATTAGCGTTTGAAATGCTTTCGATTTTAATCTCTTAACAAAAGTATTTGTGAAAAAATTCATCAAAACAATTAAGAATATTTGGGGTATTGAAGAGTTGCGTGATAAAATTATTGTAACGCTTGCTTTAATATTAGTATACCGGTTTGGTACCCATGTAGTATTACCCGGAATTGACCCGAATTTATTAGATCAGGCAAAATTAAATGCTGCAAATAAAGGTTTGTTAGGTTTGTTCGATACTTTTGCAGGTGGAGCTTTTACACAAGCTTCCATTTTTGCATTGGGCATTATGCCTTATATATCTGCCTCTATTTTTATGCAGTTAATGACCATTTTAGTGCCTCAATTACAAAAAATTCAAAAAGAAGGTACCAGCGGTCAGAATAAAATTAACCAATGGACTCGTTATTTAACTGTAATTGTAACCGCTTTTCAGGCAGGTGCTTATGTTGCTTATTTAACTAACCCACAGGGCGGCTATGCACAGGCTATCTTATTAGACAGAACAGTATTTACAATTACCACTGTTATCACACTTTCAGCAGGAACTTTGTTTGTAATGTGGTTAGGAGAAAGAATCCAGGATAAAGGTTTGGGGAATGGTACCTCTATTATTATCATGGTGGGTATATTAGCACGTTTTCCACAGGCAACCATTCAGGAATTTTCTGCCAAAAGTGAAAAAGCGGGTGGTGGTTTATTAATTTTCCTGATTGAAATTGCCATTCTGGTTGCTGTCATTATGAGCTTAATTATATTGGTGCAAGGTGTACGTAAAATACCTGTGAATTATGCCAAACAAATTATAGGCAATCGTCAGTTTGGCGGTGCAAGACAATTTTTACCGGTAAAAGTGAATAGTGCAGGTGTAATGCCTATCATCTTTGCACAGGCAATTATGTTCTTACCTACATTGGTTTCTTTCACTAATATTGAATCTGCAAAAGGAATTATAAAAATATTCAATGATCACAGTAACCCTTGGTACATGCTGATTTATGGTGTTATGGTAATTGGATTTACCTTTTTGTATACCGCTTTAATATTCAACCCCAAACAAATTTCTGAAGATTTAAAACGTAATAACGGTTTTATACCCGGTGTTAAACCCGGCCAACCTACAACAGACTTTATAGGCGCTATTATGGATAAAGTAACCTTACCCGGTGCCATTTTTCTTGCAATTGTAGGTATCATGCCAGGTTTTGCTCAAAAATTAGGTGTAACCAGTTCATTCAGTACGTTTTATGGAGGTACCTCTTTGTTAATTATGGTAGCGGTAATTTTAGATACGCTGCAACAAATAGAAACTTATTTATTAATGCGTCAGTACGATGGATTAATGTCTGGTGGCGGTAGAATACAGGGAAGGCAAGGTGTAACATCTTCTGTATTATAATATTGAAGAATTGCTTTTTAAATATTAACCTGTTGGGCCTTGGCTCAGCAGGTTTTCTTTTTATTGACGTTCCATTTATACTTTAGATAATAGCACTAATTTAAATTGAATCAATTAATTTTATTTTCAAATGTCACGAAGAAATAATGTAAATATGATGTATGCTAAAACTGAACAGGAAATTGCATTGATGAAAGAAGCCGCTTTGCTGGTTAGTAAAACATTAACGGCTGTTGCTACATTTTTAAAACCCGGCGTTACTACCTTACAAATAGATAAACTTTGTTTTGAATTTGTGAAAGATCATCAGGCTATTCCTTCATTTCTAAATTATCACGGATATCCATACTCAGTATGTGCTTCGGTGAACGACGTGGTGGTACATGGTTTTCCGAATCATACTCTAATTAAAGAAGGTGATATTGTTTCAATTGATATGGGTGTCATTTTAAATGGATGGCATGGCGATCATGCGTATACCTTTATTGTTGGAGAGGTTGCACCTGAAGTATTGCAATTGGTAAAAATTACAAAAGAAAGCCTTTATAAAGGAATTGAAAAAGCAATAGCCGGTAACAGAGTAGGTGATATTTCTTTCGCCATTCAAGAACATACTGAAAAGAAAATGGGTTATGGGGTAGTGCGTGAATTAGTAGGTCATGGATTAGGACGTTCATTACATGAAGAGCCACAAGTGCCTAATTATGGTAAACGCGGTAATGGGCCAAAACTGAAAGAAAATCTTGTGTTGGCTATTGAACCGATGATTAATTTAGGTACCAAAGACGTGTATACAGAACAAGATGGCTGGACGGTTAGAACAAGGGATGGCAAAGTTTCTGTACATTTTGAACACGATGTTTGTGTGAAGAAGGAGCATCCGCTCATTCTATCTGATTACAGCATTATAGAAGCTGCTGAAAAAAGCAATACGAATCTAAATACCAGTTATTACGCATAATCTGTTTCAGTACTTGATTTTATTCTAAATAATCCAGAAAATCAAGTGCATGGTGTATTTAATTGTGTTTTAACCTGGCTGCAATATAATGCATTGACTGTATTGTTACATACTATAAAATAAATACATGAATAGATTGAATATTTTATCGTTTGCTTTTTTTTTAGCCCTCATGCAAGTGCAGGCACAGCAAAAGCATCCATTGCCTTGGTTCAAAGATTATCAACAGCAAAACAAAGCCACTATTCTGCAGGATTATATTGATTTTATTGCCATCCCTAATATTGCAGTAAATAAGATTGCCTTGCAGAATAATGCGGAATATTTAATGCGGCTAATGCAATCTGCCGGTATTGAACATACCCGTTTTCTTTTTCCTGAAGATGAATCAGCACCACCGGTAGTATATGGAGAAATAATAGTACCCGGAGCCAGGCAAACTATTGTATTTTATGCCCATTATGATGGACAGCCCGTTGATAGCGCTAACTGGCATATCGGTTTACATCCCTTTCAACCTGCTTTATACAGTAATAAAATTGAACTTGGCGGTAAGCCATTGACGAAAGATGAATTTATTAATAATTTGCAGGATGAATTTCGAATTTATGCTCGTGGTGCTGCCGATGATAAAGCCGGTGTAATGGCAATCATCAATGCCTACATTGCTTTAAAAAAGAAAAATATTGCGCCTGCAGTAAATGTAAAGTTCTTTTTTGAAGGGGAAGAAGAAGCCGGTTCGCCACATTTGGCTGAGGTATTATTCAAATACAAAAATCTGCTTCGCTCTGATGTTTGGATTATTTGCGATGGCCCACAACCCTCATCCGGAAAAAATTTGATATCATTCGGTGTTCGGGGCGATACGCATATAGACATCACTTTGTATGGAAGCAAATTCCCATTACATAGTGGTCACTATGGCAATTGGGCACCCAATCCTGCATGGAATCTGGTTCGCTTATTATCTTCCATGAAAAACGATAGTGGTTATGTTACCATCAAAAATTTTTATAGTGATGTGACACCCTTATCCAATCTGGAGAAAAATGTATTGGCACAATTAGATCAAAATGATACAGAATTGAAACACCAATTCGGTTTTATTATGCCGGAAATGAAAAATATTGCTTTATCTGAAGCCATTCTTTTACCCACTTTAAATATCAATGGTATCGAAAGCGGAAAGTTTGGTGCATTGTCTACCAATAGTATTCCTGCTACCGCTTCTGTAAGTTTAGATTTACGTTTGGTGCCCGGAAACGATTACAAAGTACAGCAGGAAAGAGTCATTAAGCATATTCAAGATAAAGGTTATTACATCATTAACAGAGATCCTACTGATGTGGAACGAATGGCTCATCCATTCATTGCCAAAATTATTTGTAGTGATGGGTATAATGCGCAAAAAACACCAATGGACTTAGCAGTTTCGCAGCAAATCATTCGTGCACTTGCTGCAACTTCAACAAAGGGGTTAGTAATCATGCCTTCTACAGGTGGCAGCTTGCCTTTGTATGTTATTGAACAACAACTCAATGCCAAAGCCATTTCTATACCCATTGCCAATTACGATGATAATCAACATGCGGCCAATGAAAATATCCAAATGGGTAATTTTTGGAATGGTATTCAAGAAATCATTTCAATTATGATAATGCAATAAATGCGTAATTCAAAATCTTTAATAGTAATTGGAGGAGGTGCTGCCGGTTTTTTTTGTGCGGTAAACGCTGCTCGGATGAACCCTGATTTGCGGGTAATGATTGTTGAAAAATCAGATAAAGTGCTTTCAAAAGTAAAAATTAGTGGTGGTGGGCGTTGTAATGTTACCCATGCATGTTTCGAACTCAATCAGTTTTTTCAATATTATCCACGTGGTGCGCAGTTTTTAAAAAAATGTTTTCATTGGTTTAATGCAAAACATACGGTTGAGTGGTTTAAAGAGCGCCATGTAAACCTGATTGCAGAACCAGATGGGCGGATGTTTAGCGATACCAATACCTCTCAAACAATTATTGATTGTTTGTTAGGCGAAGCAAAACGTTATGAGGTTAATCTTCTGTTGAAAACAAATATTATCAAAATTTTGCCTGTTAAAAATTATTTCAAATTAACTGCTGTAAATGGAAAAGAAATGGTAGCAGATTATGTATGTATTACAACAGGTGGTTTTCCTAAATTATTGCAGTGGAATTGGCTGGCCGATATAGGTCATACTATTGTTCCGCCTGTACCCTCGTTGTTTACATTCAACCTTTCTTCGCACCCTATTCATGAATTAACAGGTATTAGTATTCCTGCTGTTGCAATAAAAATTAACGGAACAAAATGGAAACAAACAGGCCCTCTGTTAATTACCCATTTTGGTTTCAGCGGACCTGCTATTTTAAAGCTTTCGGCATGGGGTGCCCGTTATTTGGCTGAAAAAAATTATGTTTTTGATTTACTTATCAATTGGATTCCTGAAATGAATGAGCAGGTATTGCGAAATACCCTGAATGGTTTCAGAATGAATGCATCCCGGCAAATGATTGGTTCTAAATGCTATTTCTCTTTTCCTCTAAGGTTGTGGCTTTATTTCTTAGAACAAATCCATCTTTCACCTCAAAAAAAATGGGCCGATATCAGTAATCATCAAATCAATCAACTGGTATTGAAATTGCAGCAGGATAAGTATACCATTCAGGGCAAAACTACTTTTAAGGATGAATTTGTTACGGCTGGCGGCATCGATTTATCTGAAGTAGATGCCAATACTTTAGCAAGTAAAAAAATACCTCATTTGTTTTTTGCCGGTGAAGTGTTAGATATTGATGGTATAACAGGCGGATTTAATTTTCAAAGCGCATGGACAACAGCATTTATGGCAGCGAAAGCCATTGCTGCAGATAGTTCAGCAAGTGCATAAAAAAACTGCTCACTGAAACAACAGGAACAGTTTATTATTTCATAGCAATATTTATCCTTTCTTCTTTTTGTCGGCGGGCTTATTGGCTTTATACCGCATATCCGGTGTGCCATCTTTTTTCATTGGGCCGGCTGCCTCTTTTTTGCCTTTATTTTCTTTGTAACGCATATCGGCAGTACCATCTTTTTTAACATGGGTTGTTTTAGGCGCTGTCATTTCTTTTTTCTCTTTTTTAGGCTGAGTTTTAGCTGCCTGCGCAAAAGATGCTGTTGAGAAAATAGCTAAAGCCAGCACCAGTGCAAAAATTCTTTTCATTTTTTTGTGTTTTTAGTGAATAAAGTAGTTGAATGCAGGGTTTATCTGTTTTGAATAACCCGGTTAAATTTAAATAAAATTTTAAATCAATAAACATTTATTCCTCTTTTAATATTTTATTAATGTCTTGGTTATTAACGTTGCTATGAGGCATCAGATTGGTAAAAAAACTGCTATAAAATCAGTTTTTTTGGCTTGAAATACATACTTTTGCAGCCCGAATTAAAACAATCGGGTATTATTATGATTTCTATTAACAACCAATTAAACGCTGATGCACAGGAGAATGTATCCGGTGCTGCTCAGGAAGCAGTACAGGAACAATCTGCAGCGACAACAAATGTACCTGTAGCTGAGCCGGTTGAAGAAGTGGCAACCGCTCATGATGATTTTGACTGGAGTATTGATAAACGCAATGTAAGTCTGTACACCCCTGATGAAAAAGCTAAATATGACAAAGTGTATGAAAACACTTTTGTGCAAATTGAAGATGGCGAAATTTTACAGGGTGATATTGTTGGCTTAACCAAAACAGATGCTGTTATTAATATCGGGTTTAAAAGTGATGGTTTAATTTCTCTCAATGAATTCCGCGATACACCCGGTTTGAAAATTGGTGATAAAGTGGAAGTAATGGTGGTAGAAAAAGAAGACAGAGATGGCAATCTTCATTTAAGCCGCAAATCTGCCCGTATTTTCCGTGCTTGGGAAAAAATTGTAGAAGTACACAAAACCGGTGAAGTTGTTACCGGAACTGTTACCTCTAAAACCAAAGGCGGATTGATTGTTGATGTTTTTGGTATGGAAACCTTCCTTCCTGGCTCTCAAATTGATGTGAAACCGGTTACTGATTATGACCAGTTTGTTGGAAAAACAATGGAATTTAAAGTAGTTAAAATTAATGAAACCATTAAAAATGCCGTTGTATCACACAAAGCATTGATTGAAAGTGATATTGAAGCTCAAAGAGCTGAAATTATGAGTAAGTTAGAAAAAGGTCAGGTATTAGAAGGTACTGTAAAAAATATTACAGACTTTGGTGCATTTATGGATTTAGGTGGATTAGATGGCTTATTATATATTACCGATATTTCATGGGGAAGAATTTCTCACCCATCAGAAGTGGTAAAAATGGATCAAAAATTACAGGTGGTTGTATTAGACTTTGATGATGACAAAAAACGCATCAGTCTGGGTCTGAAACAATTAACGCCACATCCATGGGATGTATTACCTGCTGATTTAGCAGAAGGTGCAGTTGTAAAAGGTAAAGTGGTGAATATTGAAGATTATGGTGCTTTCTTAGAAATTCAACCCGGTGTTGAAGGCCTGGTACACGTTTCTGAAATTACCTGGGCAAATACACCCATCAACGCAAAAGAGTTCTTTAAATTAGGTGATGAGTATGAAGCTAAAGTGGTTACTTTAGATAAAGAAGCACGCAAAATGAGTCTTTCTATCAAACAAATGACAGAAGACCCATGGAGCACCATTGAAATCAAATTTGCAGAAGGCAGCAAACACAAAGGATTAGTGAAAAACATTACGCCTTATGGTGTGTTTGTTGAATTGGAAGCAGGAATTGGTGGAATGATCCATATTAGTGATTTAAGTTGGTTAAAACGCTTCAATCATCCCAGTGAATATGTAAAAGTGGGCGAATATATTGATACCATCATTTTAGGTATTGATAAAGAAAACCGAAAATTACAATTGGGCCACAAACAATTGGAAGAAGATCCCTGGAATGCACTGGAAGAAACCTTTGGCGTTGGAACTATTCATGAAGGAACTGTGATTCGTAAAGATGATAAAGGTGCCGTAGTGCAACTGTCTTATGGTTTAGAAGGTTTTGCTCCTAACCGTCATCTGGTTAAAGAAGATGGAAAATCTGTTGGTGCCGATGAAACTGCACAATTTGTAGTAATTGAGTTTGATAGAAATGAAAAAAGAATTGTGTTGAGCCATAGCAGAATTTGGGAACAGGCGCAGGCTGAAGAAAAAGAATCAGTGAAGAAAGAAGCCAAAGCCGAAGCTGAAAAAACCAAAAAAGCCGTAAAGAATATTCAGAGCAAAGTTGAAAAAGCAACTTTAGGCGATTTAGGTGCATTGGCCGATATTCGTGCCAAATTAGAAGGCGACGAAAAAGAAGGAGATAGCAAATAAATAAATCCTTTTTTCGAATAAGTTAACGTCTCATGTTGAACCCGACATGGGACGTTTTTTTTTGAAGCACATTTAATTTTTAACCAATTATACAGCAGTGTATCATTCGTGAAACGGTCGGCTCGGATACAGTTAAAAGGCTTCTTTAAGGGTATCTTCTTTTTTTACTTTCCTTGTACTTATTGTAAATAATTTCACTCATGGTTTTGTGATATACCTTCGATTCAACCCATGAAATAATATCCAGGTAGGCAAATGCACGGGTTTCAAAACGGTTCTTTTCAAGATGTTTTATTTTAGAAAGTAAAATAACCAGTTCGGGTTGTAATTTTTCTTCAGCTACATAAAAGGATCTCCGTAAGAAAGCAAAAATTTCTTCTTCAACAATGGTTAAATTTTGCATGCGGGCCATATACCGGTATACCGATTTTATTAAAGAATCAATAATATCATTATTACCCATTTCGTAATGTGCTAATAAATGCATTAAACGGGCATAACATTGCAGGTCATTTCGTAAAGAAAAATTATCATTAATTATTTTTTGCAAATAGTCAATACAGGTGGCAAATTGCCGGTTGCCAAAGTATAATGAGGCTATTTTATAGTTAAATACCAGAATACGGTGTGCATCAATAAATCGCCCATATTGATGTAATTGAGCCTCAATAAAAGGAACGATGGTTAACCCTTCTGAAAAGGTACCGGCCATTAAATGCCAGTTAATTTTTGCGCTATGAATATAGATAAAGGTTTGAATTCTGAAATTGTCGTGCTGGTTAGCCAAATCAGTTGCAGCAAAAGCTTCAAAACGTTGCAATATCAATTGAAACTTATCAAAATTTCTTAAATCAAAATGAGCATTGAGTAAGTTGTGCAATCCTTTAATGTAATGGCCGGTTTCAACTGCAATCATATTCGGCTGCTCATCAAATAAACCCAGCCATTTTTCACTGTAACGATAATACATTAAAAAATCTTGCCGAATAAATGCATACCAGGTATAGCTTTGGTATAGGTACAAACGTTCATAAAACCCTTTTAAAATATAGGCATTTGCAGGAAGGTTTTCTTTAAAGAATAGTTTTACATCTGCCTCATCCTGTTCATTTCTGGCATGTCCGTTTTTAATATACCAGGTATACAGGTGTAAAGCCAGGTTGGATAATGCAGCAACCTGTGTAACATGCTCACTTACTTTTATTGATTCGGAAGTGATTTGCATGGTTTTACCAGGCATGCTTCGGGTAATATGGAGGGTTTCAATTTTTTTTTCCAGTGAAAGTACCTGCGTCATGAAATTGAACTTATTGGCAGTTTTGGCCATTTCCTTTGCTCTTTCTAAAATTTTAAGGCTTTGTAAAAAAAGGCCTTTATTGTACAATATTCTGGCATAATCTAACTGCTCATTCAATTGTAAATCAATACTGTCAGTACTTTTTAGTAAACGCAAACTGGCTAAAACCTGTTTGTACAGATGTGTTTTTAAATTGGCTAATTGTGGTTTATTAATATTATTTAAACGCTTCAGTAAAGTTTTTTCATCATAATCCTGCATTTTTTCCAATGCATCGAATAATTGTACAATTTTTAGTTCGTCTTTATTAGAACTTCTTTTAATATAAAGTTTAAAATGCCTTTTTTCTGACTTTTGTAAGGATTGAATTAATAGAAATAATGGGTCTGAATTTCTGTTGGACATCATGTATTTTTTTTTATGAAACACAGTCTCTACGCGGTTTTTTCGTATTTTAATTACGGTTTAAGGTAATAAAATCGTGCCTAAATTGATTTCTACCAATAAAAAACCCACCTTACTTTTGTTAAAGAAAGATGAGTTAAAGGCAATAAGCAATCGTTAGAGTGGCAAATCGTTAGAGGCAAAATTTTAAGGTAATACTTTTTGTACCTACCTTTCAGGAATAAGACTCAAGAATTTTCATATGGCAAGCAATCGTTAGAGGTCGTTCTGTTTCTACGGGATGACCCTTTTTTTTATTCGGCACAGCAAGTTAAAGATAATTTAACAATCACCAATTTTTTTCACAATTTTTTTTAAAAATTATTGATTGAGCACATTCAGATGCAGTGCCCCAAAATTTTGCAAAGAACTTAATTTTAAATCTGCAGACCTCCACCGCTCTTCTTTTTGCTGATGATACATTGGGATTACTACACATTTCATTCTGGCAGCTTTCGCTGCAATCATGCCATTAAATGAGTCTTCAAAGCACAGACATTCAGTTGGAACTGAGTTGAGTGCTGACGCGCAATTTAAATACACTTCCGGGTGCGGTTTCCCATATTTTAAATTACCTGCCGAAGCCGTGGCCATAAGGTAGGGGGCAATGTTTATTTGTTGTATTACCTGATCTATAATAAATTGTGGAGATGAGGAGGCCAGCCCAATTTTAAAATGATGTGATTGGAAAAATTCAAAAATATACCCAACGCCGGGCATTGTTTCGCCTTTTTCTGCAATTTTATAACTAACAACCTCTAATATTTTTGTTTCAGCAATACTTATTTCAGTATCTGGAATTTTAAATTTGGAAAACCAAGTAGCTACAAATTCATTGGTACGTAAACCCGTAGTAGTATGGTATTCAGTTTCGGTTAGTTGAATATTATAGTGCAAAAAAACTTCATCTGCTGCTTCTTTCCATAATGGCTCACTATCAATTAATAAACCATCCATATCAAATATTACAGTATTTAGTGCCATTATTTTTTTGCGCAAAGGTATTCTAATGTAATAAATGATGAGTGATAAATTCAATGCTCATTCACTTCTATCAAACAAAGAAAATTTAATAACAATGTTTATATTGTGCAGTTTTGTTTTTAAAATACTTGTACTTGTCTTTCATAGAAAAAATAAAACATTTTAAGATAGTTCGCAGATGTATTTATATCATTGTTGGTTTGAAATCTTATCCGGGAATTGCCATTTTTAACCCACCTAAAATTGGGTACTGAATATCTGGAACAGTTGCCTGAAAATAATGTTTTATTTGTAAGCAATCATCAAACATATTTCGCAGATGTTATTGTTTTTATACACATATTTTTTGCAGTAAAATGGCGCAGATATAATAGATTAAGATTGCCGTTTTACTTATTCAATCCATTTATACCTGTTTATTTTGTTGCTGCTGAAGATTCCGTGCGTAGCAGTGGATTATCGTTTATTTATTTTAGGCGGCGCTTTGACTGTTAAACGTACCTGTCGTCGGCATGAAGCAACAGAAGTAAGAAGAGGGCTTGATCTTTCTGATACCAGATAGATCCATCGTACATTGGAAAAGAACTGGGTAATTACTTTTTCTCAGAGAACAACAAAGCCCTTTGCACCCGGCAGAAAAGGAACTGCCTATATCATTAAAAATAACCGGCAAATTGTGATACCTGTTGTGATTAATGGATTTTGGCGAGCTTTTACTATACAAGGATTGCAGTTTAAAAAAAGAGGTGTTTTGCTATGAGTACAATTTAAACCACCCTTACAAATTGATTATGATGCTGGTGTCGATATAATTTTAGAACAGGTAATGGATGCAATAGAACAAAGCAGACAATTTATGCTGAAAGGTCTGCATCATCATTCAGGGCTACAATAATTTTATTTGCCAAACAATGCTTTTAATTCATTGGCATCATCGGGTTTCATTTTACCTGCCAATATTAACCTTAATTGCCTTCTTCTTAATGCCCCTTCAAATAATTTAATTTCTTCTTCTGTTTCTGGTATTAATGCCGGTACAGGTCTGGGCTTACCGTTTGGATCTAATGCAACAAATGTAAAATAAGCTTCATTGCTTTCATATTGGTATTGATGCAGGCTGTCTTCCCCCCATACCTTTAAAAATATTTCCATAGATGTGTTGAAAGCTCTCGTAACCTTTGCCTCAATATGAACAATATTTCCTAATTTAATGGGATTTTTAAAACTAATATTATCTACACTCGCAGTCATGCAGGGTGTATTGCTGTGCTTCATGGCCGAGAGCGCAGCAGCAATATCCATCCAATACATTAAACGACCACCCATTAAATTGCCAAAGCTGTTGGTATCGTTTGGTAATACCAATTCATTCATAATGGTAAAACTATTGCTTGCTTTTCTGCCTTGCATGATGGATTGATTTGGGTGCGAAGATAGTACAATAGCCCCTTGCAGTAAAAAAAGCAATTTTAAATTGTGGTACTTTCCAGTGCGTTCAGGTAGCTTTCATCTACCGTTGCACCAATACCGGGTGCCTCAGTAGCGGTAAGTTGTAATCCATTATAGGTTACACCACCCAAAACAGGATCTTCTAAATGTCCTAACAAGCATGTATCTATATCATAAAAATGAATATTATTGTGTGCAATTGCAAAATGTACCATGGCAGTTAATGCCAGCCTGCTTTCTAACATTCCCCCCATCATACAAGGTATGCTATGTGCAGCAGCTGTCTGGTGAATTGCTTTTGCTTCCAGTATACCCCCGCTTTTAGAAAATTTGATGTTAATGGAATGGCAGGATTTTGTTCTGATAATTCTTTCCGCATCATGTTGTGTAAATACACTTTCATCTGCCATTATTGGAATAGGCGAACCGGCACATAATGCAGGCAAAAAGTCATCATTGTATTTGGCCATGGGTTGTTCGCAAAATTCAATGTGGTAGGGGGCAAGTGCATGTAAAATTGATGATGCATCAGCAGGGCTCCATCCCTGATTGGCATCAATTCTTAAGGTAATTGCATTGCCAATTGCGTTGCGTATTTGTTTTATTCGCTCAATATCGTCCATTTTGGTTTTTCCTAATTTTACTTTAATACAACGCACACCCTTTTGTGCAAATTTGAATGCAGTTTCAGCCATAGCTTCAGGGGTATCTATCCCAATCGTTAAATCGCTTTCAATCGTTTTATTCTTACCTCCAAGAAATGCATAGAGTGGTACCTGTTGGTATTGAGCAGCTATATCATATAAAGCCATGTCAAATGCACTTTTAATGGTATAATTACCGGTGATGTGTTGATGCAATTCCTGCATCCTGCATTCAATGTCAAGTGGGTCTTTGTATTTCCATAAAAGTGCAAAATCTTTCGCCAGTGTATAGCAGGAATTTTGATTTTCTCCAACAATCATTGGAAATGCTGAGCATTCACCCAGCCCTGTAATGCCTTCATCCGTAAATATTTTAATTAAAATATTCTGAGCAAAATGCATGGTGCCGGTGGCAATAGTGAAAGGTACCATGGGAATTGAATACTTGTAAATTGAAATATATTTTATTTTCATCTTGATCTGTTCAGGTATTTTGTGAGGCCTAAATTTATACAATGTTCGCTGAAAAAATAAAAACCAGCATTTATAGAGGCATATATGGCAGTATACAAGTTGCATCATTTTAAATGATGTTGCTGTAGTTTTAAAAAAGAAAATAGATATTTGTACAATGGATACAATTCAACTGAAACAAAAAGCTGCTGAAAAGGCCATTACTTATGTAAAAAGTGGAATGACTGTTGGTTTGGGCACCGGTAGCACAGCTTATTGGGCTATTCAATTTTTAGGAGAAAAAGTGAAGCAGGGACTGGCTATTCAATGTATTGCTACTTCACAACAAAGTGATGAATTGGCCCGTTCATTGGGCATACCAATGACGAATTTTGCCGAAATCTCAAAAATTGATATTACCATTGATGGGGCGGATGAAACCACCCGTGATCGTCAATTAATAAAGGGTGGCGGTGCTGCATTGCTTCGTGAAAAAATTGTAGCTGCTGCAACAGAATTTTATATCATTATTGTTGATGAACATAAAGTAGTAGATAAATTGGGTAAGTTTAAAGTGCCAATTGAAGTGGTACCTTTTGGATACGAATTTACCATTCGTAAAATTCAGGCTTTGGGCGCAATTGCCACACTACGCATAACAAAAAAAAACAATATATTGATAACCGATAATCACAATTATATTGTAGACGCTGATTTTGGTTTAATTGAAGATGCATCTTCATTGCATAACCGTATTAATGATATTGTTGGTGTGGTTGAAAATGGTTTATTTATCAATATGGCTTCAATTGTAGTTGTGGCCCATTCGGATGGAAATATAGCTTTTTTATAGTAAGCAATTCGTTCCTCAGTATATTAGATGAATATTAGTATACACTTTGATAATTTATTGAAAAAGTAAGCATTTTTATTAAAAATAATATTTAATGTTTCAAGCGTATTTAATTTTTATTCTTTTCTTGTTGTATATAGCATATTCAAACATGTGCTTCAGTGTTTTCCCATACGTTTTGCATTGAAATCAATGACTTTAATTTTATAGTTTAAATCATTTGATAAACAAAAGCATTTCCATTTTGTTGGTATTCCACAATCATACAGCTATGGAAACTTTAAAAGACAAATGCGTATTATTAACAGGAGCAACCGGTGGAATAGGCAGTAAATTGTTACCATTGTTGCATTATGCAGGTGCACGTGTGTTTATTACCGGGAGAAATCAGGAAAAGTTAGCAGCATTGGCAGCATCGCTAAAATTGCCTGCGCAGCAAATGTTTGTTGCAGATATTAGTCAGCAGGAAGAAGTAACTGCATTAAAAAATATTTTTTTTTCTGTATTTGAAAATATAGATATTGTAATCAATGCTGCAGGAATAGGTATTATCAAGCCTGTTGAACAATTATCAACCAACGATTTTTTAAAAAGTATAGAATACAATTTATTGGCACCCTTCTTGTTAATTCAGGCATTTTTACCCGCCATGAAACAACAAAGAAAAGGCCTTTTGATTAATATACCCGGGGTATTGGGTAAAGTACCCATGGCAGGTGCTGCTGCTTACAGTGCTTCTAAATATGGGTTGGTGGGCATGATGCAAAGTATTCGGGAAGAAGTGAAGAGAACCGAAATTCGATTCACTAATTTGTATTTAGGAGGTGTTGATTCTCCATTTTGGGATAATATTGATTTGCGTGTACAAAAAGATAAGATGATTGTGGCAGAAGAAGCTGCAAAAGCTATCTGGTTCCTTTGTCAGCAACCGGCCAGCGGTGTGGTAAGCGAAATGGTTTTACAACCATTTAACCATCAGGCTATTTAATTTACTAATAAGAATTGACGATTCTGCTTCGCTTTTTTGCAAATTTTATTCTAAAACCGTTATCCTATTTTTTAGTTTACTGTTTGCATACGATATTCGCATCGCGAACAATTGTTAGTATGGATATTTCATTTGAAAATACAGAACAGGCTTTTGCCTATAAAACAGATAAGGAGCTTAAACAATCAAGATTTTTGTTTAATACCATGGGCTATCCTTTATTCGTGCCTATCGGTACACGTGTCACTCCTTTTTTAATGAAAACGGGCTTGCCGATTCATGGAATTGTTCGTAAAACCATTTTTAAACAATTTGTAGGTGGAGAAACATTAGAGGAAACTACACCTGTTGTGGAAACCCTTGCAAAATATGGCGTTCAGGTAATATTAGATTATGGTGTGGAGGGAAAACAAGATGAAGCAGATTTTGATCATGCAACAGAATCTTTCATTAAAACCATTGAATATGCCGGAACTCAAAAAAATATTCCTTTTATAAGTGTAAAGGTTACAGGAATTGCCCGGTTTGATTTGTTACAAAAGTTAAATGAAGCACCCCGGTTGCGTAGTGGTATTCATGATAATGAATCAGAAATGAATGAATGGAACAGGGTGGTTGATAGAATGTATGCCATTTGTGCAACAGCTGCCGAAAAAAATATTGGGGTTTTAATTGATGCAGAAGAAACCTGGATTCAGGATCCAATCGATCGACTGACTATGGAAATGATGGAAATTTTTAATAAAGAAAAAGCAGTTGTTTACAATACCATTCAACTATACCGGCACGATAGATTGAAATTTTTACAGATTTCACATCAAATTGCAAAAGCCCAAAATTTTATTTTGGGTATGAAATTGGTACGTGGTGCTTATATGGAAAAAGAGCGGGCAAGAGCACAACAAATGGGATATGAAAGTCCTATTCAGGCTACTAAAGAAAATACCGACCGCGATTTTGATGCAGCAGTTCGGTATTGCATCCAACACATGCACGAAATTTCTACCATTATAGCCTCTCACAATGAAGCCAGTAATTTATTGGCAGCCGAACTTTTGAATGCATCAGGTGTTTCACCGGCTCATGCACATGTTCATTTTTCTCAATTGTATGGTATGGGCGATCATATCACCTTTAATTTGGCCAAAGCCGGTTTTAATGTAAGTAAGTATGTGCCATTTGGTCCAATTCGGGATGTAATTCCTTATTTAATGCGAAGGGCTCAGGAAAACTCGAGTGTAAGTGGACAAACCAATAGGGAGCTGAGTTTAATTAAGAAAGAATTGAAACGTAGAAAATTGGCTGACACCATCAAAGCTTAAAAGCAGGGTTAACCTTTTATTACATAGCTTTTAAAATTTCATCTGACTCAGTACTGATTTTTTCCATCAGAGGAGCTATCTGATCAAATTCATTGGCTTTATCTATAAAATGATAAGCACCAATGTTGTAGCAGGTATTTCTATAATATTCAGTTGAGTGGTTGGTGAGCATAATTACTTTTACAGCAGGATAATGTTCTTTTACTTCTTTTAAAACCTCTATGCCATTTTTTTCGGGCATATTAATGTCTAACAATAATACATCCGGTTTAAATTCTTCAATGGTTTGTAATGCCTGCACTGGTGCTGAACTGGTTTTAATAGTTGCTACACAGGGAATAGTGGCCAGTACTTCCGACATTACTGTAAGTATGATGGTTGAATCATCTATTAATAATACTTTCAAATTTTTAGCCATAGCCAATTTTTCACTTTTATAAATGATCATAGTGCTACATTTTAAATACGAGTTAAATACGAGTATTTTTTAATTGATACCCCGTATTAGAAAAACACCATTCTCCCTTTTGTTGGGAGATGGATGTTTCTACTTTTCAAAGGAATAAGATTAGGGGATATTGGGTATTAAAGACGGATCGGAGTAAAATTGGCTCTCAATAGGTATTCGTATTTTGGTAGAACAAAGTAACACTCATAATACGGGCTATTCAGTAGCCAAACGTATCATTTATTTGTAGTGTGTTTTCTACAATTCAGATAGATTTCGGTTAATTTAAATGTAGTTTTTTATTTTATGTATTCGGTTTTCCGGGTATTTTAATCAACAAATGGCCACCTTCCCCTTCTTTGTTGCTTATTAGCATACAGGTTCCTTTTAAGTTTCTGGCTCTGTCTTTAATCCCTATAATAATAAGGCTTTTGTTTTTTTCTTCTAAGTGGTATCCTTTCCCGTTATCTTTTACCGATAGTATAATTTCATTATCTATTTTTTGCAGGCTGATGGTTATTTTAGTGGCTTTTGCATGCTTATCGATGTTTGAAAGTGCTTCTTGTACAATTCGGTATAAATTGGATTGTAACTCAGCCGATTCATTTTTGAGGCTATTATCATATTCAAAAAAACAATGAATTCCTGTTCTTTTTTCAAATTCCCTGCATTCCCATTCAATGGCAGCAGCCAATCCAAAATCATCTAAAATACTGGGTCTTAAATCAGCGGCCATTTTACGAATAGCCAAAATAACACTATTGGCAATTTCAATATCATGGTTAATTTTTTCAGCAAAACCCGGATCTGTTTTTTGAATTTTATTTTTAAGAACGGTTAAATCTATTTTTATACCTGTAACCTGTTGTCCAATGGCATCATGTATGTGCTCGGCAATAAATTTGCGTTCTTGCTCTTTGGTTCGGTGTTGGTGAGCCGATAAACGTTGCAATTGTATATGTGAAGCTATCAACTCTTTTTCAGCTTTTTTTCTTTCTGTAACATCTACAAAAATAATGTAAACTGTTTTTTTGTAAATGCTAAATAAATAGCTGAATGTTTTAATGCTGCCATCTTTACAGGTAATATCGCTTTCTAAATAAGGAATTTCCTGTTGTGGATTTTTACTGAAAGCATCAATCAATGCTACCCAGTGTTCATAATATTGTTTTCTTTTTACCGGGTCGGGTTGTGTACGGTAATACCAGTCTTCAATGGTGGGTAAATCTTCTGCCACATACCCAATGGTTTTGGTAAAATAGTTATTGATAAAGTTTACAGTTCCATCCGTATTATAACTGCCAATGGCAATGGGCATATTTTGTGCCAATGCTTTAAACCGTTCTTCACTTTCCTGTAATAATTTGATGTAATTGTTTTGTTCGGTAACATCTTCTAAAATGGCAAACAATTCGTTGTCAAATAAATTAAAAATGATATTTATATCTCTTAGTTCTCTTTTTTTATTGTATATCTGTCTGTATAATACAGGTGCTATTTTTTTGGGATTGATTTGTACTTCTTTTAAATAACCATAAAATTCAGCATCGTGTTCAGCTTCTGCTTCAGGAGAATCGAATTGTATTTTTTTAAACCAGGCAGGGTACATTTTAATTTCTTCCATTTCATAACCAAATATTTCTTTGAATTTTTTATTGGTAAACAATAAATTATAATTCAAATTGCAACTGGCCATAGGAACAGGAAAGTTTTCGATAATACGTTTGAACTTTGAAGCAGTTTCTTTTGCCTCGGCTTCAATACTTCTTTTTTCAGTTAAATCAATAAAAATATTGTATATATTTCCGTTGCTATAAGCAGTTTTTATTTCAATAATTTTTTTGGTGCCATTTTTAGCTAACAATACTAACTCATGTGTAGTGCTCATATTTTCATGTTGCACTTGTTGTACATGATTGGCCCAACGATTTTTAGCTTGTTGTGCTGACATTTTATCGGGGTAAGCTTTGTTAAACCAATCCTGAATTGTTTTTAAATTTTTACCGGTATGACCAAAAATTTTTGTAAATGCTTTGTTGATGTAAATTATATCGCCTTGTGTATTGCAAAAAGAAATACCAACGGGTATGGCTTCTGTTAATGATTTAAATTTATGTTCACTCTGCTGTAAGGCAATGGTTGTTTTTTTTAAATCCGAAATATCAATTCCAATACTTAATGAGCCTTTAAAAATATTATCGGAAAATATGGGTGTGTTCTTCCATTGTATGGTTTTGAGTTGATTTTTCCTGGTTAGTATGCTATTCTCAAAATCAATTGCCTGCTTATTTGTTTTTAATTTTTTAAATATTTGTCTCGCTTTTTCCCTTTCAATTTCAGGAATAAAAATGCTGAACCAGTCTTGATGTAATATTGATTTTAATGTGTAACCGCAAATTTTTTCGCCGGCTTTGTTGAGATAAGTAACCATTCCATTTGAATCTAAAATAACAATAATGGCATGTACATTATCTATCATTTTTTCTCTTAACAAAAGTTCAACCGGAAATGATTTTGTTTTGTTTTGAACGGGTTGAATGTTTTGAATGGTAAAAACATATTGCAGGAAAACATTTAATTTTTTAATTTTTTGGATGGTTATTTCAGCCGAAAATTTTTTGCCTTTTTCATTTTGTAAAAAAGTTTTAATTGTTATTTTTTTTAATGATGCAGCAGCAAAATTTTTAAATGCTGCATTAAAAGCAGAGCGCTCTTTTGCAACAATAAGGTTTTGAAATTTTTTCTTCAACCATTGGTTGTTGTTTTTAAAATGCAAGGTTTCCTCAGGCCAAATATTTTCGATGACTACCCGGGCATTGGTTGCCAATACCAGCGTTGTTGCAAAGCAGCTAAGGAAATTATTTTTCATACTGGTTAAAATTGGCTTTTGATGCTTTTGCATATAGCAATCATTATTCGTTTGAATGCGGTATTTGATGTGCATCGGTAACCTTACTTCAATAGGAATAATTTTGTAAAATATTCGTAATTGTTTCAGGCTAATAAGAAAATAAATATAAGCAATTGCCGCGTAGAAAAAGTGATAAATATCACTCCTTCAATACATTATCCCAAATATCCACAGCTTTTAAACATTTTAAATTTATTTTCAGGCAGGTTTAAGTACCAGTTTGTATTTTGCAGTATGGAGCAATACCAACAGTTATTAAAGCATGTTATTGAAAATGGTCAGCAAAAGCATGACCGCACCGGCACCGGTACCCGTAGTTGTTTCGGGTATCAGATGCGTTTTGACCTGGAAAAAGGGTTCCCTTTGGTTACTACCAAGAAAATGCATGTAAAAAGTATTATTTATGAATTACTGTGGTTTTTAAAGGGAAGCACCAATATTCAATACCTCAATGATCATGGTGTTACTATTTGGGATGAATGGGCAGATGCAAATGGAGAACTGGGCCCGGTATATGGCCATCAATGGAGAAGCTGGCAGGGTGCTGGTGGTACAAGCATTGACCAGATAACAGAAGTAATTCAACAAATTAAAACCAATCCGGATAGCAGGAGGCTGATTGTCAGTGCATGGAATGTAGCAGATTTGCCTAAAATGGCCCTAATGCCCTGCCATGCCTTATTTCAGTTTTATGTTGCCAATGGCAAATTAAGTTGCCAGTTATACCAGCGTAGTGCTGATGTGTTTTTAGGTGTGCCCTTCAATATTGCATCATATGCTTTGTTAACTTTAATGATAGCGCAGGTTTGTAATTTAAAGCCCGGTGAGTTTATTCATACTTTTGGCGATGTGCATTTATATAACAATCACATGGAACAGGCAACTTTGCAATTGAACAGAAAACCATTTCCGCTGCCACAAATGCACTTAAATAAACAGATAACCAATATATTTGATTTTAATTATGATGATTTTATATTAGAAAATTATCAATGCCATCCGGCCATTAAAGCGCCGGTAGCTGTTTAGTATTCAAATTAAATAATGTAGCTTTTGTTATCAATACCAACTAATCTAAACAAACCGGTTATTACTTTGATAGTAGCTGCTTCCGAAAATAATGCCATTGGAAAAAACAATGCATTGCTTTGGCACTTACCCAACGATTTAAAGTTTTTTAAAAATAAAACATGGGCAATGCCGGTTGTATATGGCCGAAAAACTTTTAACGCATTGAATAATCAGCCTTTAAACGGGCGTTATAATATGGTATTAACCCGTAATCAATTGTTTCAATCACCGGGTATTACAGTAGTGCACGAATTTGAGGAAGCCCAGCAAAAAGCACTTCAATTGGGTTATAAAGAATTGATGGTTTTAGGTGGGAGTGAAATTTATGCGCAAACCATAGCATTGGCGCACAAAATGTATATTACAAGAGTGCATCATGTGTTTGAAGATGCTGATGCATTTTTTCCTGCATTCAGTACAACGGAATGGCGCTTAACATCGGAAATAAAGTATAATGCCGATGCGAAACATGCGTACGCTTACGCTTTTCAGTGCTGGGAACGAAAAGTATAAAATTGGATAAGATTTCCACAGATGTAGCAACAAAATTTTTTCGCTATACAGCCTCAAAATATTATGTATTCAAAAACTAAACTGGCTTCAAAATATATACAGTACTGGATAAAAGCCTCTAACGGTAAGGGGCATGGTATTCACTCTCCGTTTGTATTTGAATTTGTTCAGCAGGTATTGGTCCCTAAAATTCATATAGCAGCTGCTTCTGATATTGAGCGAATGCGTCAACAACTAAAAATAAGCCAACAGGAAATACTGTTAGATGATTTTGGAGCCGGATCCAGAGTGGTGAAGCAGAGTAAAAGAAGTATTGCTACCATTGCCCGGTCTTCATTAAAGCCCCGAAAATACAGCAGTTTATTGGCCAGAATGGTGGCATTTTATCAACCCGCTTCCATTATTGAATTGGGTACTTCTTTAGGAATTACTGCTGCCTATATGGCTGCAGCCAATCCCAACGCAACGGTTTATACTATTGAAGGCGCACAAGTGGTGGCTGCAGTTGCCAATAAAAATTTTGAAATTTTGGGATTGAAGAATATTCACTCTTATGTAGGAAATTTCGATATTGTATTACCCGAATTGTTGCAACAAATTAATAAGGTAACCGATTTTGTATTTATTGACGGGAATCATCGGTTACAACCAACCTTACAATATTTCCATTGGTTATTAAAGCATTCCAATGAAGATACTATTATGATATTTGATGATATTCACTGGAGTAAAGAAATGGAACAAGCCTGGCATGAAATTCAAAATAATCCCGCCGTTACCGCCACAATAGATTTGTTTTTTATTGGCATTGTATTGTTTCGAAAATCGTTTAAATCGAAACAGCATTTTACCATACGATTTTGATTGTTACTGTTGTAATACCTTTTTTTAGCATGCAATGAGCCATCATTAGGTTAAATACCAACAGGAATGAGCATAGTCGAATTCCATGTGGTCAAAATCAATATAAAAGAGCACATGAAAAAATACATTCAGAATCTGCAAAATCTTGGTTCTTAAATTTTGACATTGTATTTCATGTAAAAAATCTCTTGAACAACTTCAAATCGCCTACATTTGTTTTATAATGTAATGCACATGATAGCAGGGGTATTAAAAGAACCGTCAGGAGAAAATCGGGTGTCACTTTTACCCGAACAATTACCGTTACTTTTTAAAAAAAACATACAGGTTTGGGTGCAGCAACAGGCCGGCATTGCAGCTTATGCAACTGATGCAGCTTATACACAAGCAGGCGCAAATATAAATGACCGAACGGAAATTTTGCAGCAGGCTGATGTTCTGTTTTCTATTCATCCCCTTACCAATGATGATATACAACTGATTAAGCCCGGAACAATTGTAGTGGGTGTTTTTCAACCCTTGTATGCATATAAAACCATGCAGGATTGGGCTTCAAAATCCATCACCACATTTAGCTTAGATGCAATTCCCCGGACTACCCGTGCACAAAGCATGGATGTACTAAGCAGTCAGGCTAACATAGCCGGTTATAAAGCCGTTATAATAGCTGCCGCTAATTATGGCAGATTTTTCCCCATGTTTATTACTGCTGCCGGAAGTATTCCTCCTGCTAAAGTTCTGGTTTTGGGCGCAGGTGTGGCAGGCTTGCAGGCTATTGCTACTGCAAAAAGGCTAGGTGCTGTAATTGAGGTTTTTGATACAAGGCCTGCCGTAAAAGAAGAAGTAATGAGCCTTGGAGCAAAGTTTGTGGAAGTTGAAGGTGCTGCGGATGCTTCCAATGCAGGCGGTTACGCAGTGGAACAATCTGCGGCTTATCAACAAAAGCAGCAACAACTTATCGCTGAAGCTGCTGCAAAGGCTGATATTATTGTTACTACTGCTCAAATACCGGGAAAACCTGCACCAAAATTGTTAACCGAAGCCATGATTACACAAATGCGCAATGGTAGTATTGTTGTTGATTTGGCTGCTGCTACGGGTGGTAATACACCTCTCACTCAAAACAATGCAACTATTGTAACAGGGAACGGTGTTACCATTATTGGAAACAGTAATTTACCCGCTACCATGCCATTCGATGCCAGTAAATTATATGGCAAAAATTTATTGAATTTTCTTCAATTAATTGTAACATCTGAAGGGAATATTTATATACCATTTGAAGATGATATTGTGCAGGGTTGTTGCATTACACACAATGGTAAAATTGTAAATGAAAGAGTATTGGCTTTGATTCAATAATTCGCGATTAAAATTTATTTTATGGAAGCAGCTTTAAAATGGGTTTCTGAAAATCAGCAAATGATTTACATTGTTATTTTGATGATATTTCTGGGTATTGAAATTATTGGCAGAGTACCCAGTGTATTACATACACCATTAATGAGCGGGGCTAATGCCATACACGGTGTAGTTATTATCGGAGCTATTATTGTAATGGGCCGTGCTGCTGAAACCAATTATCTGGCGCTCATTTTAGGATTTTTGGCTGTAATACTGGGCACATTAAATGTAGTAGGCGGATTTGTGGTAACCGACCGTATGCTGGAAATGTTTAGGAAGAAAAAATAATTATTTATTAAAGTATTGTATATGCAGTTGGATATTTTGACCATTTGTTACATAGCCGCCTCCGTTACTTTTATCATGGGTTTAAAAATGTTATCCTCTCCTGCTACAGCAAGGCGCGGTAATTTAGTGGCTGCAGCCGGTATGTTAGTGGCCATTATCGGTACCATCTTTTTGTATAAAGATGAAAATGGTAATTCATTACACAATTACAGCTGGATTTTTGCCGCTCTTATTATTGGGGCTATAATTGGGGTAGTAGCAGCAAAAAAAGTAAAAATGACTGCTATGCCCGAAATGGTAAGCTTTTTTAACGGAATGGGCGGTGCCTGTGCAGCACTCATTTCAGTTATTGAATTTGATTATGTGTTTCGGACTGCAGAAAAAGTGCAAACTCTGCATTTTGCCGACTCAGTGGCAACCGGACATTTTTTAGCCATTGCTGCCGGGGCTATTATTGGTAGTATTTCATTTGCCGGAAGTATGGTAGCCTGGGGTAAGTTGAATGGCAGTTTTAAAGATGTTGTTTTTAAAGCACAACATAGCTTAAATTTATTGGTTTTTGCGCTGGTAATTGTTTTGGCATTTGTTACCTATTTCGCATCAAATCAATATGCCGACTACTTTTTTATTGCAACTGTATTGTTGGCCTTAATTTACGGTGTATTGTTTGTGTTGCCCATAGGTGGTGCAGATATGCCGGTTGTAATTTCTTTATTGAATTCGTTTACTGGCGTGGCTGCAGCCTGTGGTGGTTTTTTGTATAATAACAAAGCCATGCTGACAGGTGGAATTTTAGTAGGTGCAGCCGGAACACTGCTTACCATATTAATGTGTAAAGCCATGAACAGAAGTTTAACCAATGTATTAATTGGCTCATTCGGATCAAAAGAAAATACAACATCGGGTTCAGCTACAACAAACAGTGGTTCTTACAAGGAAATTTCTACTAGCGATGCGGCAATGGTAATGCGTTATGCCAACAAAGTGATGATTGTACCAGGCTATGGATTAGCGGTTGCTCAGGCACAACATACCTGTCATGAGCTTGAAAAATTACTTGAAGATAAAGGAGTAGAAGTGCAATATGCCATTCATCCTGTAGCAGGCAGAATGCCAGGCCACATGAATGTTTTGCTGGCTGAAGCCGATGTTAGTTACGATAAATTGTTGGAATTGGAACAAGCCAATAATACTTTAAAATCAACCGATGTGGTACTGGTATTAGGTGCCAATGATGTGGTGAATCCGGCTGCAAAAAACAATCCTGCATCTCCCATTTATGGTATGCCTATTTTAGATGTAGAACAGGCTAAAAACGTTATTGTTAATAAACGCAGCATGAAGCCAGGCTATGCAGGGATTGATAATGATTTATTTTATCAGCCCAAAACATCCATGCTGTTTGGTGATGGCAAAAAAGTGCTGCAGGATTTAATCAATGAAATAAAAACATTGTAAGGCATTCTTGTATTTTAATATCAATATGAATGGAATAACAGCCTTGTAATTTTGGTTAAAATATTGTCGTTTTTTTAATAGTCGTTCATTACTCGCTTAACTTCGTTCAGTGCTACCTATTTCTTTTATTGAATCTATGCAGGGTGTAAAAGGCTTTCAAAAAGAAGCTTTTCTGGCTGCGCATGTGCATGATATTCCTGTTACTTCTATCCGTTTTAATCCTTTCAAAAAAAAATTATTAAAACAATTACCCCTTGCCCATCAATTAGATGAAAAGGTACCCTGGACTTCAGATGCATGGTATTTAAAAGAGCGCCCCTCGTTTACGTTTGATCCCTTTTTGCATGGTGGCGCCTACTATGTTCAGGAAGCCAGCAGTATGTTTATTGAACAAATTTTACAACAAGCAATACCACAACCAGAGCAGGAAATTGTATTGGATATAAGTGCTGCACCTGGCGGTAAAACAACTTTATTATCCGGTTATTTTAAAAATGGTTTAGTTGTAGCGAATGAAGTAATTAAGTCAAGGGCTGCAATTTTAACGGAGAATGTGATAAAATGGGGTGCAGATAATATCATCGTTACCAATAATGATCCTGTACATTTTCACCGCCTTCCTGCATTTTTTGATGTGGTTTTGCTTGATGCGCCTTGTAGCGGCAGCGGACTTTTTAGAAAAGATGCAGGTGCCATTGCCGGCTGGAGTCTTGAAAATGTACATACCTGTAGTTTAAGGCAGCAAAGGATTATTCGGGATACAATGAGTGTTTTAAAACACGATGGTTTGTTTATTTACAGCACCTGTTCTTATTCAACTGCCGAAGATGAAGCAATACTTGACTGGATGGTTCAGGAATATGCATTTGAACCACTTCGTATACAATTGCAACCCAATTGGGGTATTGTAGAAGTACGAACCACTCAACAGGAGGCATGGGGCTATCGTTTTTTCCCTGATCAGGTAAAAGGAGAAGGCTTTTTTGTTGCTGCTTTTCGAAAAAAATCGGCAGGAATACAACCTGTATTTCGATTGGAAAATAATTTAACACAACCTCCAGGCAAAGAATTAGCGTTACTTTCTGAACATATACAATTGCCAGAAAATTACAGGGTATTTATGCAGGAGAATGAATTTAGGGCCATTCAAAACCATTATTGGCAACCTTTACAACAACTGGCTCAACAACTCTACATAAAAAAAGCCGGGATAGAACTGGGTAGCCTGAAAGGAAAAGATTTTGTTCCTTCGCATGAATTAGCGCTAAGTTTGCTGCCTTTAACACAAATGAACAATGTTGAAGTAGATTTGGAAACTGCTTTACATTATTTACGTAAACAGGTGCCGGCTATTCAGGGGGCCAAAGGATGGTGTACCATTAGCTATTGTGGATTAAGATTGGGTTGGATAAAAGTTTTACCCAATCGAATCAATAATTATTATCCGGCTGAATGGAGAATTTTAAAAGATTAATTTTACGAAGTTGAAAATTTATTGAAATGAATGTATCTTCTATTTTAAAAGCAATTTTATGCTGTTGTGTAATTTTTCTGTTTAGCGCACTGCATGCGCAAACAAATGGTTCTGCAATTGAACATGTTATCAAGAAGGGTGAAACTTTATCGGCATTGGCGCACCAATATCATACTACTGTTGGCGATATTATGCGTTTGAATGGCATGAACAGTAAAAGTGTTCTGCGCATTGGGGAAAAAGTAAAAATACCTGTTAAAGGAACTAAGGTTGCACACGCTGAAGCACCCGTTCTCAAACAAACCAAAACAGTTGCAACAACTTCTCAAAATGAAGGTAAAACAATCATTCACATTGTTGAACCGAAAGAAACCTTGTATGCCATCAGCAGAAAATATAAAGTAACTGTGGCACAAATTCAGCAATGGAATCATTTAACTTCTAGCAATATTCATACCGGTCAGCATTTAACAATTGGTACTGAGGCAAGTGAGCCTGTTGTTGCAAAAGTTTCAGAACCTGTTACCCACAATGAAAATGTACCAACCACTACACCTGCAAAACCTGCGGCTGCAAATACATCTGCTGTTGCACCTGTTGTTCAAAATGCAAATACATCTGTTGAGAATAATACAACAAAAAATCAGGTAATTCCTGTTAACAATAGCAGTAATTCAAATACAGATGACATTCCTACCGGCGGTTTTTTCACCGATTTTTATAAACAGACCGGGCAGTCAATTTCAGGTGATGCTTCTATTTTTAAAACTGCCAGCGGTTGGATGGATAAAAAATATTATATATTAATCAATAATATTCCTGAAGGTACCGTTGTAAAAATAGAAAGCAATCAAAAAGTGGTGTATGCTAAAGTATTGGGTGCACTGCCCAATATTAAAGAAGATGATGGTTTGTTGCTGCGTATTAGTAATGCTGCAGCAGCAGTATTGGGTATGGCTGATAAACGATTTCCGGTTACAGTGCAATATTAGTGGCTATTCCATGTGCAGCAGATGATGATATCCTCTCAAAAAAGTTGCTGTATCCATTCTCTTTTTGCCTTCTAATTGCAGGTCAGATAGCAGAACCCATCCATCCAGGGCGGCCATCTTTAAAAATGTTTTCCCATCGGTATAAATACTGCCCGGTATTGCAGCAGTTTGCATAGGTTCAACAGTGCAACGATAAATTTTTAATTTTTTTCCTTTCAAAAATGTAAATGCTCCTGGGTAAGGTGAAAGTCCTCTGATTAAATTATGGATGTTATCAGCCGGCTTATGCCAATCTACTTGACAAGTTTCTGTAAAAATTTTAGGTGCGTGTTTTATGCTAAGTGTTGTATCGTTCGCTGACACTATCTGCGGTTGTTCTGTTAGCGTTCCTGCAGCCAGCTGTTGTAAGGTTGTAACCAATAATTCGGCCCCAATTATTTTCATACGGTCGTGTAATTCGCCTGCTGTTTCTTCCGGGAAAATGGGCATGGATTGTTGCAATAATATATTGCCAGTATCAATAGCATGTTGCAATTTAAAAGTGGTAACACCTGTTTCTTTTTCCCCATTTATAATAGCCCAGTTAATGGGAGCTGCTCCTCTGTATTGTGGTAACAATGATCCGTGTAAATTAATGGTACCCATTGGGGGTAGGCTCCAAACCACTTCGGGCAACATTCTAAAAGCTACCACCACCTGCAACTGTGGTTGAAGCGATTGCAATGTTGCAATAAAATCGGGATGTTTCAATTTTTCTGGTTGAAGTACAGATAAACCATGCGTCACGGCATATTGTTTTACTGCACTTTGTTGTAACTGCATGCCCCTGCCTGCAGGTTTATCGGGTGCTGTAACTACTGCTACAATATTGCAGCCGGCCTGCACCAGCGAATCGAGAGCGGCTACCGCAAAATCGGGGGTGCCCATAAAAATGATTCTGATATCAGAAACTTGCATGCTGCAAATGTAGGGGATGAATTTCTTTTGTACATTGCAAAGCATTAGCGGAAATAGCTCATCCGGTAGAGCATCAGTTTCCCAAACTGAAGGTGGCGGGTTCGAGTCCCGTTTTCCGCTCAATTAAAATCTTTATACAACAAATATTTTTTTCTGATTTTTTTGAATACCTCTAATTGGGGCTGCCAGCTTGCTCTTATTTCATCTTCTGTTAATCCGGCTTGTATTTGTTTCATTAGCTGATTGGAACCTGCCAATCGGTTAAATGCATTAAATTTTTCATTCCCCTTTTTGGGTAAAATAAAAAAATGTGCTTTGTCGGGAAATAATGCATAAGCTTTTAAAATATATTGTATGGGCAAGTGGTTGTTAATGGCTTGTAATACCTCTTTTTCGGGTTGATACAAATTCCATCCATAACAAGTTACACCGTTTAATTTTGGATTTGCTGCACCAGGCCCGGGTGTTGGTGTAAATGCAAACAGGTTTTTGGGTAAATCCGGGTGCCCGATATAACAAAATGGGTGTGGTGTTCCTCTACCTTCACTCAGAACAGTACCCTCAAACAAACAATTGCCTGCATACCAGTAAACACTGGCCATGTCTGGTAAATTGGGCGATGGGGGAATGGGCAGCCTGTATTTGCTGTTGTGATCATAATTTTTACAACGTACAATTAAAAACGAAGGCAGATACCTGGAAAAGCCATGCTGTGCATAGTATTGATAAAAATGGCTGTCTGCTTCTTTCGAAAGCCAGTGTTCTCCAATCAGCATGTTAGCATATTCCCCTATCGTCATGCCATACACCGTTGGTATAGGTTGCATGCCTACAAAACTTTTATATGCAGTATCTAAAACAGGCCCATCAACATAAAAGCCGTTTGGATTGGGTCTGTCTAAAAGTATAACCGATTTATTGTTTTCAAATGCCGCTTCCAGCATCTCCTGTACCGAAGAAATGAAGGTATAAAATCGTGTTCCAACATCCTGAATATCAATGATAATCACATCAACATTTTTTAAGTCATCCGGTGTTGGTTTTCTTTTCTTGCCATATAGCGAAATAATGGGTATGCCTGTAAGGAGGTCTATATCATCTTGAATTACTTTACCATCATCTGCTTTTCCTCTGAAACCATGTTCGGGGCCGAAAGCTTTTACAATATGTATACCCGCTTTTAATAATGTATCTGCCAAATGCGTATCATCAATCGTAGCGGTATGATTGGCAAATAGTGCCACATTTTTGTGTTGCAGCCATTTGAAATAGGTCTGGGTTTGATAAGCACCCGGCAATATAGGAACCGTTGCTTGTGCAAAATTTGAATTGAAAATAAGCAGGTAAACTGCCAATAAAAGGTAGGATTGAATTGAAATTATTTTTTGAACTGCTGTACGATTCATTGTTAAATTTAAATTATTTAGAATACATTTTTGCATATGGTCTATTCTTTCTTTTGAATATGGGAGTTGAAAGTTAACGAAAAATAATTGTCTGTTATAGCAGTTCGGCGTATTTTGCAGGCGAAGCCGGTTTTCAATTCTTTCTGATAGTTGATGTTGAATGCTTCCGTAGAAGTTTGCGATGCAACCACAGTGGAGAGGTGAAATAGGAGCTGACTTCTTAAACAATAAAAAAGCAAACAATGCAACAAGTTAAAAAGGGTGATACTGTAAAAGTACATTATCACGGAAAGTTAGAAGATGGTACTACCTTCGATTCATCTGAAGGCCGTGAACCACTTGAGTTTGAAGTAGGCAGTGGTATGGTAATTGCCGGTTTTGATGATGGCGTAACCGGAATGCAGGTAGGTGAAAAAAAAACCATACATATTCCTGCTGATGAAGCATATGGACCTGTTCAGGAAGAAATGATTATGGAATTTCCACGCGATCGTTTTCCTGCCGATATGACACCGGAAGTAGGAATGCAATTAAACATGAGCAATGGCCAGGGCCAGAATTTTCCTGTGGTGATTGTTGATGTAAAAGATACAGTAGTTATTCTTGATGCCAACCATCCTTTGGCTGGAAAAGATTTGATTTTTGATTTGGAATTGGTTGCCATTGCTGGCGGAAGCCCGTTAATTATCATGCCATAACCTATTATTGAATTAGTTGATAAGCCCGGATATATTGTTCCGGGTTTTTTATGCATGAATCGTTAAGATTATCTTGCTAAACTGTATATTTAGGCATACTGCACAAGAATTGTATTAAATTGCCTTCAAAATTTTTCGGGATATGTTAAAAGATTATTCCTATTCAGTAGTAGAAAGATTCATGCGGTATGTGCAAATTGATACACAAAGTGATCCCGCTATAACTAATTTCCCTTCCACAGAAAAACAAAAACAGTTAGCACAGTTGTTGGCAGCTGAATTGAAGCAGATGGGTATTGACGATGCAAAAATGGATGAATATGGTTACGTTTATGGTACAATTCCCTCTAACAGCCCACAAAAAAATATACCTGTTATTTGTTTTTGTGCCCATATGGATACCAGTTCCGATTGCAGTGGTACAAATGTTAAACCAATTTTGCATCAGCAATACAACGGCGCCCCAATTGTGTTACCGGATGATGATACACAGGTACTAACAGTCGATAATTATCCATACTTAAAAGAACATATCGGAAAAGATATTATTACTGCTTCCGGAAATACTTTATTAGGTGCCGATGATAAGGCCGGCGTTGCTATTATTATGGATACTGCCAATTATTTAATGCAGTATCCTGAAATAAAACATGGCGATATAAAAATTTTGTTTACGCCGGATGAAGAAGTAGGCCGTGGCACAGAGAAAGTAAATCTGCAATATTTAGGGGCTGATTACGGATATACTTTAGATGGGGGTGAAGCGGGCCATTTGGAAGTAGAAACTTTTAGTGCAGATAGTGTAACTATTACCATTTATGGGGTAAGTGCGCATCCGGGTTATGCAAAAAATAAATTGGTGAATGCATTAAAACTGGCAGGTGAACTGTTAACCGTTTTACCAAAGGAAGAATGGAGCCCCGAAACCACTGATAAAAAACAGGGTTTTGTTCATCCCGTACGTATGGAGGGTATTGCAGAAAAAGCTACTATCGAATTTATTATTCGTGATTTTGATACTGCTAATTTGTTGAAGTATGAAGAAAGATTAAAACATTTTACTGAAACAGTGGTAGGATGCCATCCCGGTGCCTATTTTGAAATGCAGGTTAAAGAGCAGTACAGAAATATGTATGAGATTTTACAGCATCATCCGCAAGTAATTGAATATGCGGAAGAAGCTTACCAACGTACTGGCCTTGTTGTAAGAAAAGAACCAATTAGGGGTGGTACCGATGGCAGCCGTTTAAGTTTTATGGGTTTGCCCTGTCCGAATTTATTTACCGGTATGCAGGGTATTCACAGTAAAAAAGAATGGGTGGGTATAAAAGATATGGAGTTGGCTGTTGAAATTTTGGTACATCTTGCACAAATTTGGGAAGAAAAAACAATTACACAATAAATATGAAAATGAAAACATGGTTAACCGTGGCTTTAACAGGAATTTTATTGTCCTGTCAGGCGCAAAGCACTAAAAATGAAGCATTAACACCGGATGTATTTCAGCAACAAATACAACAACCCGGTGTACAAATTCTGGATGTTAGGACAGCAGAAGAATTTGCAAGTGGGCATATTGATCATGCACTGCAGGCCGACTGGCTCATACCTGATCAGTTTCAGGAAAGAGTAAAGAGTATAGACAAAGATAAACCGGTGTATGTGTACTGTTTATCTGGTGTTAGAAGTGCTGCCGCCGCCGATTGGTTGCGTGCCCATCAATATAAAACAGTATATCATTTAGCCGGCGGTATACAGGCTTGGAAACAAGCAGATAAACCTTTAATGGGTGAATCAAATGAGCCGCAAATAAACATGGAACAATACAAGCAAATGATACAGCAAGGTAATACCGTTACCTTAGTTGATTTTGGTGCCGACTGGTGCCCGCCCTGCAGAAAAATGCAGCCTGTGTTAGAGGCTTTGAAAAATACCTACGGTTCAAAACTCAATATTGTAAAAATTGATGCCGGCAAACAGTCTAATATCATGAAACAAATGAATTTGCCCGCTATTCCTGTATTTATTATTTATAAAAACGGACAGGAAGTTTTTAGAAAAAATGGGATAGTAGCACAAAGTGATTTTGATGCTGCCATTAAATCCTTGTTATAATTGAATAGTTATGCAACATAAAAGCCGGAGATGTTTTGCAACAATCCGGCTTTTTTAATCAAGGGTATTGGGTAATTAACGGCTGCTTTTTAAAAACGCTACAATTTTTTCTCTTTCTGTCTGTGTAATTAATGCTCTTGTTTGCATGTGCATGCCTATGGTTTCCCATTGTTCTGCCGAAAATGATACAGGAGATGGGGTGTTATGGCAACGCTGACAATTTTCTGCCCATAATTGTGCTCCCGATTTGGCTGCAACTGCCTTGGTAGGCGCACAACCATTGATGGATAATATACCTGTTATTGCAAAAACAATAACGAGTGCCAGCGTGATAGTATAGAGTGGTTTACGATTTTTCATCTTTTTAATTTTTAAAGTTGAATAGAGAATTGCAGATAAAATGTATTGGTATTGGTGGTGCCGTTGTATGCACTTAATAATTTACTGGCAGTACTGTTGCCGGTATAAGTTTCGTAAGTGGCTTTTACAACAGTTCTCCAGGTTAACCAATAATCTAAACCTACAGTAACAGCGTGTTGGTCTGCACCAAAGGTAGAGTTACCCGGTAAATTATAACTGGTATATCTGCCTGCAATTTCAAAATTTTTCAAAAAATTATTGGCTTCAGTTGGTCGGATAGAGCATTGCACAAACCCGGCTGTGGTATGGTTATTGAATGAGTAACTTTGAGTGCTGTCATTCGGATTTAAATAATTCTCATTGCTGATATTTTGTATATCATACTGAGCCTTAATGTTTACTAAGACGGGGCTGAAGGTTTTGACATAGTTTAAATCAAATGCATACATATTGCCCGTTGCATTTTGGTAGGGCGAACCCAGATCTCCTACTTTACCAAACATTCCCGATACTCCAATTTCTAATGATGAATTAGAAAACGGTAACCAGCCAATTCTTGCAGTAATGGTTTTATTATTGTTATTATCTACAATATTGCCACTGGTTAAAGTGCCATTACCCAGTAACTGACTACCATTACTTAAAGCTACATCATAATTAAGTTTCATGCTACCTAAAGGCAATCCTCCTTCAACTTCCACGCCATAATCAGTAGGTGTCATACCTGCAATTCCCATTGGGTCGGTGGCTAATTTGTTAATCCACCCAGCGGCTAATCTTTTAGCATAAGTTCCAAAAGGCAACACCAGATATCCTGCACTTATAATTACGTTTGGCGCTGCAAAATAGGATACATCAGCCAAGTTAACTCCCAAGCCATTATTACTAAACGAAGGCTCAAATTCTAATAAAAACTTTTTTCCATGACGCCATAAAAACATGGGCATGAATTCGTAGTGATCTGCATCAGCTAAGCTGTTTGTTTTAGAAATAGAACTAACACCGTCTAATGTATTGGTGCTTTTGCTTGCAGCAAAACCAAAGGTGGTTAATCCTGCTACCATAAAATGGTCATTACCCGGTTTTTGATAATTGGCCTGTTGTTCCAATGCATTTAAGCGGTCCAATACAGTGGAATCCAAGCCTCCGGTAGTTTGGGCAAATAAATGAGGTAATATACCGCCCATAGCTAAGGCAAGTAATCCCCAAAATTTATACATTTTATTTTTCATGTTTGAGTATTTTAAGGTGAAGATTGTTTTGCTATCTTTATCTTTTTTTAGCAAGAGTGCGTATATAATTCACTAATTCCCAACGTTGTGAATCTGTCAAGGCTTGTTTATACGAAGGCATGGGTGTGCGGCCTTCTGTCATTTTCCAATACAAAGCACCATCTGTTTCTTTTTGAACAGCAGCAGAAGTATGGTCGGCGGGTTTGGGTTTCAGGGCAGCGGCAGCTATCCCGTCTCCTTTTCCATTGTTGCCGTGGCAAGGCCCACAGTTGGTAATGTATAATTTTTTTGCATCCTTTAATACCGATGTATTACCTGCTAACGGATTTTTAAGTTGATTCGCCGAAGCCGGTACATTCCAATTACTGGTTTGTGCCTTTGATAGCGTAGGTAGCAATAATGCTGCAGCTATAAAGCAGCCTGCTGTAATGATGTTTTTCTTTATTCCTTTTGTTAATGCTTGCGTGTCCATGGTATACTGTTTTATTTAACAAAGGTTCATTTAGTTCTTAAACATTATTTATGACGATTGTTAGTTTCTGGAATTTTAATCATTTTTTAATATGACTACAATCACTGGTTATGAAATCATATCCAATATATTTAACACTTAGCCAGTTTTTTGTAAATTCCAAAAGTTAATCTGCATGCAAACTTTATTCAGTCTGCTTTATACCTAAAAAATTTATTATTTTAAAATTGCGCTTATCATTGAAAAAATCAATTATCTTTCCTCAAAAAATGATATGGAAACAGTTATTTCATTTTGGTGGTTAATCGTTTTAATCATTATTTTATTTACAGGCCTGGTAACGGTACCCCAGGCCAATATGGCGGTAATTACTTTATTTGGTAAATACAGGCGTGTATTAAGGCCGGGTTTAAATTTTAAAATTCCCTTCTTAGAGCAGATTTATAAAATTATTAGTGTACAAAACCGTTCTGTTGAGTTGGAGTTTCAGGCCGTTACGGTAGATCAGGCCAATGTGTATTTTAAGAGTATGCTGCTGTATTCTGTAATTAATGCAGATGAAGAAACCATTAAAAAAGTAGCGTTTAAATTTATCAGTGATAAAGATTTGATGCAGGCGCTTATCCGCACTGTTGAAGGCTCTATCCGCGCTTATGTAGCTACAAAAAAGCAGGCCGAAATTTTATTGCTGCGCAGAGAAATTGTAGAATATGTAAAACAACAAATTGACCATTCGTTAGAAGAATGGGGCTATCATTTACAAGACTTGCAAATCAACGATATTACTTTTGATAAAGCCGTTATGGAAAGTATGAGCAAGGTAGTGGCCAGCAATAATTTAAAAGCCGCTGCCGAAAATGAAGGTCAGGCCTTACTCATCACTAAAACCAAGGCTGCGGAAGCAGAAGGTAATGCCATTAAAATTTCTGCGGAAGCAGAAAAAGAAGCAGCCCGCTTAAGAGGGCAGGGGGTTGCCTTATTTAGAGAAGAAGTGGCTAAAGGTATGAGCCAGGCCGCCGAACAAATGAAACAGGCTAATTTAGATACCAATGTTATTTTATTTAGTATGTGGACAGAAGCCATTAAAAACTTTGCCGAAGTAAGCAATGGCAATGTTATTTTTTTAGATGGTAGCCCTGAGGGAATGGATAAAAATATGCAACAAATTAAAGCGATGCTGCAAATGAAGACCAATAAGCCTTAATATTGGTGTGCACTATATCTGGCATTGTAGTTGCTATTGCTTCCCATTGCTAAATGTGTAAAAGCTTTGCTAAAACGCAAAGGCTGCACAATTTTATGCACAAGTATCCTGTTAAGTTTGTTTAGCATTTACTTTAGTGTTATCAAAAAAAATCAATAGCATGTTTCATTTGCTTCAGGTTGCTGCAACACCCATTGCAGATACATTACATAAAGCTGTAACTGCCATTCCTGCGGTAGAAGAAAAAATTTCTATGTGGGATATGCTGCAAAAAGGTGGTTTTATTATGTACCCGCTGTATTTTTTACTGGTTTTAGCGCTATTTTTCTTTTTTGAACGTTTAATTGCCATTCGTAAGGCATCTAAAATTGAGCCCAATTTTATGCGCATTATTCGCGATAATATTCTTACCGGCAATATTAGCGCTGCCCGTAGTCTGGCAAAAAATACACCCAATCCGGTAGCTAAAATGATCGATAAAGGTTTGCAACGCATTGGTAAACCCATTGATGCCATTGAAAAAAGTATGGAAAATGTAGGTAAATTAGAAATGTACAATATGGAACGCAACTTATCTGTTTTATCGCTGATAGCAGGTATTGCCCCCATGTTTGGATTTTTAGGAACCATTGTAGGAATGGTACAATTGTTTTATGGCATTGCCTCAACCGGAGAATATACGCTGAATACCATTGCCGGGGGTATTTATACTAAAATGGTAACCAGTGCTACAGGATTAATTATTGGTTTAATGGCTTATGTAGCATACAATTATTTAAGTACACAAATAGATAAAACCGCCAATAAAATGGAAGTGGCTAGTGCAGAGTTTATTGATATATTGCAGGAACCAACCAAATAAAAGTTGAGAAAGATTTTGTTACCGGCTGCAGAACTTTGGGCGTCGCACACTGCAACTGCAGTATAAGAATCAGCTTTTCAATCATAAATAACCGTTTTTATACTCATGAACATACGTCAGGGAATCAGAAAACGACATGCAGAAGTGCACACCGGTGCTTTAAACGATATATTGTTTATTCTGTTACTGTTTTTTTTAATTGTTTCTACTTTGGCCAATCCCAATGTAATAAAAGTAGCCAACCCCAAAGCAAAAAGCGATACCAAAGCCAAACAAACTGTTGTAATTACAGTGGATAAAGATCAGAATATCTACATTGGACAAAAATTAGTGCCATTTGATCAGTTAGAATCGCAATTACAGGCCTTTTTAGCCAAAGAAACTGATAAACCTTCGGTAGTAATTAATGGCGATAGTACTTCACATTTAGGTACTGCCATAAAGGTAATGCAGGTAATCAAAAAGTTAGGTGCTACACCGGTTGTGGCAGTTGATAATAATGGTGTTCAATAGATTATCAAAGCGCATCAACTTTTAGGAACTACCCTGTCTTTTACATAAGTTATTTGCGTTTTGCCATGTGCCTTCGGCTTACCATCTTCTCCTAAGTTCACAAATACTAATTTATCAATCGTCAATATTTGTTCACGGGTTAATTTATTGCGTACCTCGCAGCGCATGGTGATAGAGGTTTTGCCAAATTCGGTTGCAATAATGCCAATCTCAATAATATCGCCTTGTTTAGGTGCATTTACAAAATTAATTTCTGAAATATACTTTGTAACTACTTTTGTGTTTTCTAGTTGTATAATGGCATATATCACGGCTTCTTCATCAATCCATTGTAACAGTCTGCCGCCAAACAAAGTATGATTCGGATTTAAATCTTCCGGTTTTACCCATTTTCGGGTATGGAAATTCATTTCTTCTGATGCCATATTGCATGTATTAATTTTTTAAAGCAGGTTCTATCAAATCCCATTTATTGCCATACAGGTCTTCAAATACCAATACGGTACCGTAAGGTTGAGCTTCCGGTTCCCGAATAATGCGGATTTTGTGCTGTTGCAAATTTTCATAATCACGCTGCAAATTATCTGTATGCAGAAACAGAAATACTCTTCCTCCGGTTTGGTTTCCAATCATATTTTCCTGTTGTTCGTTTGCGGCTTTGGCCAGCAATAACCTGCATCCTTTACTGCCGGGTGGCGCTATCACCACCCATCTTTTAGATTCTGTTAAAACTGTATCTTCTATTAAAGTAAACTGTAATTTTTGGGTATAAAAGGCAATGGCTTCATCATAATCACGCACCAGCAAAGCCATTTGTACTATTTCCTGTTTCATTCCTTTCTCATTTAATCCTGCTCATTTATTCTAAATCTTCCAATCATATTAAAAATTGCATCAAGCCTAATTACGAAAGGGTTTTCCTGTTTTTAATACACTTTGTATACGCTCTAATGTTTTCTTTTCACCACATAAACTTAAAAATGCTTCGCGTTCTAAGTCTAATAAATATTGTTCAGATACCTGGGTGGGGGCACTTAAATCGCCACCACACATTACATGTGCCAATTTGGTGGCTACCAGGGCATCATGATCGGTTGCATAACCGCCACGCTTCATGGCATTGATACCTACCAACAGGGCACCCAAAGCTGAACGACCTAAAACGGTAATGTCTTTTCGTTGGGTAGGCATGGTATAGCCGGCATCATATAAATCAATCACTGCTTTTTTAGCGGCTGCAATTCTTCTGTCGGGGTTTAATAGTATGGCATCTCTGTCTTTTCTGAGTATGCCCATTTTATAGGCTTCAAAAGCACTGGTAGCTACTTTAGCAGTTGCAATAGTTAAAAAACGTTCTTTTAATGGATTTAATTCCGGTTCATCTTTGTGTAGTTCATCTGAGGCACGCAATACAAATTCTTTGGTGCCGCCACCTCCGGGTATCAATCCAACACCTAATTCAACCAACCCAATATATGTTTCAGCTGCAGCGCATACTTTATCGGCATGCAGGTTTAACTCGCAACCACCACCCAAAGCCAATCCATGCGGTGCTGCCACTACGGGAATGGCAGAATGCCGTACCCGCATCATGGTATTTTGAAACAATCGGATAGCCATATCTAATTCATCATATTCCTGCTCAATAGCCAACATAAAAATCATGCCTACATTAGCCCCGGCACTAAAATTAGGACCTGGGTTTGCTATCACCAATCCCTTGTATTTTTCTTCTGCAACGGTAATGCCTTTCTGTATGCCTTCTAATACTTCGCTGCCAATGCTATTCATTTTGGTACTCCATTCTAATGCTGCGACATCATGGCCAATATCATATAATTTACATCCGCTGTTTTTCCATATAAGTCCGTCGGTAAAATTGCCCAATACAATAAAGCTGTCTTCGCCAGGCATAAAACGATATGCCTTACCGGGTATATCATAATATTTCTTTTTGCCTTTTTCCAACGCATAAAATGAAGTTTTGCCTGCTGCTAACATTTCATCTACCCAGTTTGCAACAGTATAACCCGCTGTTTTCATTTCATGAACCGTTTTGGCTACGCCCAATAAATCCCAGGTTTCAAATGCGCCTATTTCCCATCCAAAACCGGCTTTCATGGCATCGTCAATGCGGTACAGCTCATCTGATATTTCCGGTATGCGGAAGGATATATAGGAAAACAAAGCATAGTGGAAACTTCTGTAAAAATCACCTGCTTTGTCCTTCGATTGTTGCAATAGCTTTATTCTTTCTTTTACATCTTCAATGGGTTTGGCTGCATCTATAGAGACAAATTTTGGTTTTTGACGGGCTTCGTACGCTAATGTTTGCAGGTTAATAACCTGTATATCTTTTCCTCCGGCGCTTTTTATTTTTTTGAAAAAGCCTTGTCCGGTTTTATCACCTAATCTGTTTTCCTGCACCATACTTTCGAGCCAGGCAGGTATTTGAAATATATGTTTGGCTTCATCATTGGCGCAATTCTCGGCTACCCCTTTCGCAACTTTCACTAATGTATCAATACCCACTACATCGGCTGTTCTAAAGGTAGCTGATTTAGGCCTGCCAATAATAGGGCCGGTTAATGCATCTATTGTATCAATGCTTAAACCTTGCTGTTCCATGATGTGGAAAATACTCATGATGCTGAAAACCCCAATGCGATTGGCAATAAATGCGGGAGTATCTTTACACAATACGGTTGTTTTTCCTAAATACAAATCGCCATACTGTAAAAGAAAATCAATCACCTCTTGTTTGGTATGTGCAGTTGGAATAATTTCCAGTAATTTTAAGTAGCGGGGCGGATTAAAAAAATGCGTGCCGCAAAAATGTTGTTGAAAATCTTCACTTCTTCCGGCAGCCATTAAATGTATGGGAATGCCGGAAGTATTAGAAGTAATTAACGTACCCGGCTTTCTGTATTTTTCTACCTCTGCAAATATTTGTTGTTTTATATCTAAACGCTCTACTACAACTTCTATAATCCAGTCGGCGGTAGCTATATCTTTCATATTATCGGTAAAGTTGCCGGTTGTAATTCTCTTAGCCACATCAGGGGTATATACCGGCGAGGGATTACTTTTTAATGCCGTTTGTAAAGCATCATTTACCAATTTGTTTCTTAATGCAGTTTTGGTACTTTCTACTGCATCTTTGCCAATCATGTCTAATAACAATACTTCTACACCTGTTCCTGCAAAATGACAGGCAATGCGTGAACCCATGATGCCGCTTCCTAAAACAGCTACCTTTTTAATAATACGTTTCATGTGTTTGTAATTTTCTTTTTTATTTCCTGTTCAAGCAACAGTAATACCGAAAGTTGGTGATTACTATGCTAATGTATTTTTTTATACGATAGTTTTAATTGTTTGAAACCATCCTGTGATAGTATATTTTTAAATACATGTTTACCACCAATAAAGCGTTGTTGTAACTTCATTTATGTAAACATGCGTTTTACACATTATGACCATGTAACTTGATTAAAAACAAAACTTTCCTCCAAAGCTAAATAAAAAATAGTTAGCTATGCAACTAATTTTATAGGAAAATACAGGCTTTTACAAAAGTAAGGATAGGGAGTGTTAGGGTAGTTTACTTCTTCGTTGCATTAATTCCCGCCAGGTAGTTAAAATAATCCCTTTTTCTTGAATATAAGCTTTTAATCGTGGATCGAGCATGGCTAATAAATCGCCGCGGCGTGTGGGGCCGCTGTCAGATATATATTTGAATTGTGGGGTAGTAGCTGTGCAATGCATAATTACCATGGTAATGCCGGGTTGCAGGCTATCTAATGCAGCTATATAACGATTGGTTCTGTAGGCTTGCAAAAGGCTATCGTTTTGTAATGTATTTGTTGGGTTTACCCAATCATAGCTTTCATTGTACAAATCATCTAAAACGGGTAAGCCGGCTTTCCATAATAAATTACCCATGAAATGCATTTGTGCCATCAATTGTTGCGATGCATGCATTTGCAGGGCAATCAGGGTAGCGTGTCCGCTGGGCAACATCACCGGAATATGGTTCTTTATACCCAATTGAATATATTGTTCTGCAAAAGCAGGTGTAGCCAATAAGGTGCCCATGTGTGTATCTACATGGGTGGGTGTAAAGCCCATTGTTAAAGCTCTTTGCAGTTGTGCATTGATTTCAGTAGCTACTTCCGCGGCACTGGCATGCTGTACTACATCGGCCACATTGGGCCATAAACAGCCCTGCTGATCTACCAGTCCCTGTGTAGCAGGTTTGCCGCTGAGCGGTCCCCAACGATAATTTTTCCATTCAGCGGTTAAGGTTAAATGCAACCCGGCATCTATCTGTGGATGTTCTTTTAAAAATTGTACAAATCCGGGCACCCATGAGCAGGGCATCATTACACTGGTTGAAGTGGCCACCCCTTTGGTTAATGCTAATATGGCACCTTCATTCGATTCATAGCTCATGCCGGCATCATCTACATGTAATATCACTACTTTTGCTCCTTTTGGAAAGCCTAATTTTTCTGCATAAGTACTGTCTGTTGCCTTTGCTGTAACAATTAAACTGATGCATACGGCCAATAGCAACATTTTTTTTCGGGTATGCTTGTATACATGTGTGAATAGAATGGCTTGCATGGTTGTTTTTATTTTTTTAATGATGCAATTAAGTTAAGTAAGTTTCAGATTCCTGCACTGTTTTTTGCTGTTTTTTATTTCAATGAAAAAAGTTATAGGATAATTGAAGTTGTGGCTTATACTTAACCATCAAAATATGGTACTATTTTTACTGCTTGTCATACAATTTTAATCCTGCTTTAACCTGCAAAATAAAATGGCCATCTTTCACTTGAATTGCTGCAAAAATCATTACTTTCAAACATCCGAATCAAACATTAAAATCCTACCATATTATGGGTGTATTACAAATTAAAAAAGCAGCAAAAAAGTACGATGCCATTATTATTGGCTCCGGTGCCGGTGGCGGTATGGCTGCTTATGTGCTGGCCAATGCAGGCTTAAAAGTATGTTTATTAGAAGCCGGACCCAATTACGATCCGGCTATTAATTCTGATCAGTTAAAAAATCCATGGGAGTCACCCCGGCGTGGCGCCAGCACCAAGTTTCGTCCTTTTGGCGATTTTGACGGTTGCTACTGGGGCTGGGAAATTGATGGTGAACCTTATACCCATGCCAATGGTACCAAATGGGATTGGTGGCGTGCTAGAATGGTAGGTGGCCGCACCAACCACTGGGGAAGAATTTCGCTACGTTTTGGCCCTAAAGATTTTAAAAGAAAAAGTATTGACGGCCTGGGTGATGACTGGCCAATTGGCTATGAGGATGTGAAACCTTACTATGATAAAATTGACCGCTTAATTGGCGTATTTGGTACCAATGAAGGTTTGCCCAACGATCCGGATGGTGTTTTTTTACCACCCCCCAAACCAAGGCTGCATGAATTGATGCTGCAGAAATCAGCAGCAGGTATTAATATTCCGGTAATTCCCTCTCGTTTATCTATTTTAACCAAACCCATTAATAAAGACCGTGGTGCCTGTTTCTTCTGCGCTCAATGCAACAGAAGCTGCAAAGTATATGGCGATTTTTCTTCTTCTTCTGTATTGGTAAAACCTGCAATGGCTACCGGTAATGTTGATTTAATTACCAATGCTATGGCAAGAGAAGTACTGACCGGTAGCGACGGACTGGCTACAGGCGTTTCCTATGTTAATAAAACGGATATGCTGGAATATCAGGTAATGGGCAGAGTGGTTATTTTAGGGGCCAGTGCCTGTGAAAGTGCTCGCTTATTACTCAATTCTAAATCGAGCCGGCATCCCAATGGGCTGGCCAATAGCAGCAATGTGGTAGGAAAATATTTACACGATTCTACAGGCGCAGGTATGGGTGGGGTATTGCCACAATTATTTGACAGAAAACGATACAATGAAGACGGTGTTGGCGGTATGCATGTGTATACGCCCTGGTGGTTAGATAATAAAAAATTAGATTTCCCCCGTGGCTATCACATTGAATATTGGGGAGGCATGCAACAACCTGCCTATGGCATTGGCATGGGCATACAATCTTTAAACGGAAAATTTGCAGTACATGGTAAAACCAAAGAAGCCGGCGGTTATGGTGCTTCATTAAAAGAGGATATCCGCTTTTTTTATGGCGCCAGTTTTGGAATGGCCGGCAGGGGCGAAGCCATAGCAAGAGCCGACAGTTATTGTGAAATTGACCCGAGTGTGGTAGATAAATTCGGTATTCCTGTACTGCGTTTCAATACTACTTATACCGATTATGAAATTAAACAAGCCAAACACATGCACGAAACCTTTCAGGAAATTATGCACCAAATGGGTGCCGTTATAACCTGGGGTGCAGATAATGGTCCGCACAATAACTGGGGTCTTGCAAATCCAGGTAATATTATACATGAAGCCGGCACCGTTAGAATGGGTAATGATCCTAAAACATCTGCGCTGAATAAATGGAGTCAGGCGCACGATTGTAAAAACGTATTTTGTGTAGATGGCGGACAATTTGTATCACAGGCAGATAAAAATATTACCTGGACTATTCTTGCTTTATCTATGCGTGCCAGTGAATATATTATTGACCAAATGAAAAAACAAAATATTTAATGGGAAAAAGCAGAAATGATATGGATGCAAATGTGCATTTCAGGCAGTATTGTAATGCTGCTGTGCAATTTTATGGCACCAACAGCTTACTGATACTGATTCTTGCCACTCAACAATCTACAATTCATACAAAATAATATTTTATGGACAGAAGAAAATCTATTAAAGCATTATTCATTACTACTGCCTCTGCAGGCGTGTTGGTAGAAGCCTGTAAAAATGCAGATAAAAAAGTTACCGATGCTTCTACATTAAGTGCCAACCCTTTCCTTGGTCCCGACAGAATGGCGGAAGAAAAAAAACACTATGAAAAAGTAGCAGCAGAAAAGTTTTTTGATGAGCATGAAATGGCCACCATTGCCATTCTTTCAGATATTATTATTCCGAAAGATGAAGTAAGTGGAAGCGCAACTGAAGCAAAAGTGCCTGAATTTATTGCGTTTATTGTCAATGATATGCCCGAACACCAATTACCCTTAAGGGGTGGCTTGCGTTGGTTAGATATGCATTGCCTCAATAAATATGGACATGCCTTTAAAGATTGCACGGCACAACAACAATTAGAAATGGTAGATGCTATTGCTTATCCTAATAAAGCAAAACCCGAAATGTCGCAAGGGGTTTCTTTTTTTAATAAAATGCGTGATTTGGTGGTAACCGGTTTTTATACCTCAGAAATGGGTGTGAAAGATATTGGCTATATGGGTAATGTGCCCAACCAATGGAATGGTGTACCCGATGATGTGTTAAAACAATATGGGCTGGCTTATTCAGAAAAAGAAATGAAAGAATGTGCCCATTACGATAAAGCGTAATTACTATTTTTAAATACACAAATGCCGCTCCATTTATATTTCAGAGCGGCATTTTTATGATGTATTCTATCAGCCTTTATCTTACTTCACTTCCATTTTCAGTTACATCTTCGGGATGTATAAAATGTAATTTGCCTTTACTGTCTTCAGCCATTAATATCATGCCATTACTTTCAATACCCCTCATTTTTCTCGGTGCTAAATTGGCCACAACGGTTACCTGTTTACCAACAATGGCTTCCGGTGTAAAATGTTCTGCAATGCCCGATACAATGGTGCGTGTTTCAAAGCCCATATCTATTGTTAATTGCAATAATTTATCGGCCTTGACCACTTTTTCGGCTGCAACAATTGTCCCTACTCTAAAGTCTAATTTTGCAAAATCATCATATACAATTTCCGGTTTTAGGGGCTTGTATTCAGGTGCTGTAGTTTCCATAGCGGCTGTGTTGTTTAAAGGTTTACTTTGTGTTTGTAGTTTTTGTACTTGTGCGGCAATTTCTTCATCTTCTATTTTTCTGAACAACAATTGCGGTGCTCTTAATGAATAGCCAACTCGCAATAAATTTAAACTACCGGCATTTTGCCATTCTAACATTTTCTCTACTACTTTCATCATGTGCAACATTTTGCCGGCAGTATGCGGCAGAAAGGGGTTGATTAAAATAGCCAGATTGGCGGTTAGTTGTAAGCTTAAGTGCAAACAATTGTCAATCAGTTGCTGACTAATAGGATCTTCTGCAACATTTCCTGCTTTCTTCCAGGGTTCTTTTTTCTGTAAATACTGATTACCTTTTCTTGACAGGTCAATCACTTCAAATAATGCATCTCTGAATTTATATTGTTCTAAATTTTCTTCCACTTTTGTTTTTGCCTTTTGAATATCGGCAATTAAAGCGTGGTCTGTTTCATCTAAATGTACATTGTGTAACTGTGGCACCTTTCCGTTGCATAATTTATGCATCAGCACAAAAGTTCTGTTCACAAAATTTCCAAATATGGCCACCAGTTCGCTGTTGTTCCTGTCTTGAAAATCTTTCCAGGTAAAATCATTGTCTTTTGTTTCGGGGGCATTGGCACATAACACATACCGCAGCACATCCTGTTGTTCAGGAAAGTCTTTTACATATTCATGTACCCAAACAGCCCAGTTGCGTGAGGTAGATACTTTTTCGCCTTCAATATTTAAAAATTCATTGGCCGGCACATTATCCGGTAACACAAAATTACCGTGTGCTTTCAACATGGCCGGAAATATAATACAATGAAATACAATATTATCCTTGCCAATAAAGTGTACCAATTTAGTATCTTCTTTACACCAGTAATCTTTCCATTGCGGGGTAAGTTCTTTGGTGGCAGAAATATATCCGATAGGGGCATCAAACCAAACATACAATACTTTTCCTGCCGCATCGGGTAATGGTACTTTTACGCCCCAGTTGCTGTCTCTCGTCATGGCACGTGGCTGCAAACCATTGTCTAACCAGCTTTTGCATTGCCCATATACATTGTTCTTCCATTCTTTGTGCCCTTCAATAATCCATTCTTTTAACCAGGGCTCATAGTTTTGTAACGGAAAATACCAGTGTTTGGTTTTCTTTTTAACAGGTATGGCATCGCTTAAAGTACTGCGTGGATGGATCAGTTGCTCCGGACTTAATGAAGTGCCGCATTTTTCACACTGATCGCCATACGCAGACAGACTGCCGCACACCGGGCAGGTGCCGGTAATATACCGGTCAGCCAGAAATGTTTGGGTGGTTTCATCAAAATATTGTTCGGTTTCTTTTTCTTCAAATAAACCTTCATTATACAATTTTTTAAAAAAAGCGGCAGCAGTTTCATGATGCACTGGATTAGAGGTACGGGAAAAAATATCAAATGCAATGCCCATTTGTGCAAAGCTTTCTTTGATCAAAGCATGGTATTTATCTACTACTTCCTGCGGTGTTGTGCCTTCTTTCATAGCACGTATCGTAATAGGTACCCCATGTTCATCACTTCCACACACAAATTGTACATCCCTTTTTTGTGCTTTCTGGTAGCGCACATAAATATCTGCCGGTAAATAACAACCCGCCAAATGGCCAATATGCACCGGGCCATTTGCATAGGGAAGGGCGGCGGTTACCAATAATCTTTGATAGTTTTTTGTAGTCATCTATATCACTTTAATCAACTTCCGTTGCGTCGCACACCTGTACTGTAATGCGCTATGCGGCAATTGAGCCCGCAAAAATAAGCATTACCCGCAAGTATGCGGCATTTATCAATGAATGGTTCTTTTTTTAATATATGATGTTGCTCACGCTTTTGTTTTAACTTGCTCTTTTAATTCTTTCATCTTTTATAATTGCAACCATGCAACTTTATAAAATTTCCATTGCCCTGTTTGTAACAGGAATGGTATGCGCAGTATCCGGCAAGGCACAGCAAATACAAGTTAATCAGTTGGGCTATGGTACTCTTGCCCCCAAAATTGCCGCTGTATGCAATATGGCACAAGGTAGCCGCTTTTATCTTACCGCATTGCCAACAGGTGATACGGTTTATACCGGGCAATTGTTACCTGCCAGGTTAGATCAGTATGCCAACCAAATGCCGGTGCAATTGGCCGATTTTAGTGCCTTTCAGCAACCGGGTAGTTATCGGCTATTAGTGACCGGGGTACAAAACCAACCTGTTATCAACATTAACGCACAGCCTTTTTATATGGTTGGTAAGGCACTCATCAAAGGCTTTTATTATCAGCGCGCCTCAATGCCCTTATTGCAACAATATGCAGGCATCTGGCAAAGGGCCGAAGGGCATCCCGATACTTTGGTAATGATTCATCCATCCGCTGCAACACCACAACGCCCGGCAGGTAGCACTGTTTCAGTGCCCGGCGGCTGGTACGATGCAGGCGATTACAACAAATACATCGTAAATTCTGGCATAACGGTAGCCACTTTGCTGAGCGCTTATTCCGATTTTGCACCATATTTCGATAGCCTTGCACTCAATATTCCGGAAAGTAACAATTGGTTACCCGATCTTATTGATGAAGTTTTGTACAACCTGCGTTGGATGCTCACCATGCAGGATACCGATGGCGGTGTATACCACAAATGCACCAATGCTGTTTTTGATGGTATGGTAATGCCCAATGTAGCAACGCAACCCCGTTATATAGTACAAAAATCTACTGCTGCTACCTTAGATTTTGCTGCAGTAATGGCTCAGGCAGCCAGATTATTTGCCAAATGGAATCAGGAATTACCGGGCTTGTCAGATTCCTGCAAACAGGCCGCTGTACATGCCTGGCAATGGGCCGAACTGCATCCCAATATCGATTACCGGCAAGAGCAAATGAATACAAAATTTAAACCCGCTATTACAACGGGCGCTTATGGCGATACCCAACTGTTAGATGAATGGTTTTGGGCAGCAGCCGAACTGGCAGTTACCACTAAAGAGGCCGTGTATGCCAATTGGCTGTTGCAATATAAAGTGCCTCCCGTTACCATTCCTTCCTGGAGCCAGGTAACAGCGCTGGGTATGTATAGTTTGTTGGAACACCGCAAAGCATTGCCTCAAAAATTGTTGCCGTTAACCGATTCGCTTTATGCTGTATTCATAAAAAAGGCAGATGACTTGTTGCAACATGCCAATGGGGCCATGCATACGGTAATGGGACAATCGGCCAACGATTTTATCTGGGGCAGCAATGCTGTTGCAGCCAATCAGGGTATTTGGTTATTGCATGCTTTTATGCTCACCGGCCAACGGCGCTACATCAACGGGGCGCTATCCAATGCCGATTATTTATTGGGCCGCAATGTCACAGGATATTGTTATGTTACCGGCTTCGGTTCAAAAAGTCCCATGCATCCGCACCATCGGCCTTCTATTGCCGATGGAATTGAACCTCCTGTTCCCGGATTATTGGTGGGTGGTCCTAACCCCGGTAAACAAGATGGGCAAATCTATCCCAATACTTTTCCTGAAACTGCTTATACTGATAATGATAAAGCCTATGCCTGCAACGAAATTGCTATCAACTGGAATGCACCGGCAGTATATTTATTCAATGGATTATCTTACCTGGCAACACTGGGGGTATGGGGAAAGTAAAGCAGTACGGTGTATGAATATTTTTGCTGAATGAAAATTATATTTCATAAAATGCTTATTATTGAAAGTAAAAGGCAGTAAAGCTCTGCTGCCAACCATTTGCTATGCAACAAAAAGTACTGCTGATTTTACCTTGTTACAATGAAGAAACAGCTTTGCCAGGTCTGTTATCCGAGTTGGCAGCTACCTGTTTCCCGGAAAATTATCAGGTAGATGTGCTGGTGGTCAATGATTGTTCGAAAGATGGAACAGCACAAGTGGCCCGCCGTTTTCAGGTAACATTGGTTGATTTACCCATGAATCTGGGTATTGGCGGTGCCGTTCAAACAGGTATTAAATATGCGTACCGCAATGGCTATGATATGGCCATTCAGTTAGATGGCGATGGTCAGCATCCACCTAATCAGGTACAGGTTTTATTAGCGGCACAAAAAGAACAACAGGCCGATGTGGTTATTGGTTCGCGTTTTGTGGGTAACGGTGGTGGGTTTCAGTCGTCATTGATTCGCCGAATGGGCATTCGCTATTTTCACTGGCTCAACCGTTTGTTTACCGGTAATAGAATATTCGACAGTACTTCGGGCTTTCGGCTCCTCAACCAAAAAGCTATTGCACTTGCGGCTGCCTATTATCCCGATGAATATCCTGAACCTGAATCATTAATCTTGTTTTCTAAAGCCGGTTGTACCATTGTTGAAGTGCCGGTATTGATGCGTGAACGGCAGGGCGGAGCATCTTCTATTGGAAAAACCGCCTCTGTTTATTATAGCTTAAAAGTTACACTGAGTATGTTTTTTACCTTTATTCGTCATTCAAATTCATGATTATGATACGCATTCAAATCCTCACTATTGTTACCAATATTTTATTCTTAGCTTATATTGCCCGCTTAATTGTAAAAGGGAAATTAAGGGAGGAATATGCCATTGTATGGATTATCTGTACTTTATTTATCATGGTATTTTCTTTTTGGCGGAAGGGATTAGATATAATGGCACATTTGCTGGGTGTATATGAAGCCCCGAATCTGGTATTTACCGGTGCTATTTTTGCCATATTAATTTACCTGTTACATTTAAGTATTGTGGCTTCCAAATTGCAAAACGATATTAAACAGTTATCACAGGAAATTGCCCTGATGAAAACAAAATTAGAGCACACCGATGCCAACCATTAACAACACTCATTCATTACACTAACAACAACTGATGTACTACGATAATAACTGGGCAGCCATTATACCCATGGCCAATGAGGAAACAGATTTTGATGAGTTTATACAGGAATTGACAGCCGTATTAAACCGACTGCAAACCGGTACCGTTTATTTGGTGGTAGATACCGTTTCAAAAGACCGCACTTTAGAACTTTGCCGTGCATTATCGAAAAAAGATGCAAGATTTATTACGGTATTTGCTCCTGAAAATAAAAATGTGGTAGATGCCTATATCCGTGGATATAAAGAAGCGTACCATAAAGGTCACGATATTATCATTGAAATGGATGCAGGCATGAGCCACGACCCCAAAGCCATCCCCATGTTTTTGCGGGTATTGAATGAAGGAAATGAATGTGCTTTCGGCAGTCGGTTTATTAATGGAGGTTCTATGGTAAAATCACCGCCATCCCGGGTATTTTTATCGCGTACCGGCACTTTTTTATCGAACCTGCTGTTGGGTACAAAAATGTATGATATGACTTCCGGTTACCAGGGGTTTCATGCTTCCATTGTTAAAAAAATCATTGAGTATCCTTTGTTATCAAAAGCGCACTTTTATCAAACGGAAATCAGGTATTTATTGCGCCATTCAAAATATGCTGAAATTCCTATTCACTATCAGGCGCCTTCGCCCAGTGTTTCTAAAAAAGCAATTAAAAATTCAATTGAAGTGTTGTGGCATTATTTTGTCAATCGTTTTTCAAAACGTTCTCCCAATCAATTATAAATCATGCAACAAAAAATTAGTCTGGTCATTACCTCAATAGCAGCCCCCAATGAAGTGCTGAAAAGCTATGCTGTATTATGTAAACAACATAATGTAGACTATATTGTAATTGGTGATACCAAATCGCCCAATGATTTTTTTATTGAAGACTGCCAATTTTTATCTATAGAACAACAAAAGCAGGTAAATGAACTCTTTGCTGCATTGTTACCTGTAAAACATTATGCCCGAAAAAATATTGGTTATTTACTGGCCATGCAGCAGGGCAGTACCGTTATCATAGAAACAGATGATGATAATTTTGGTACGGAACATTTTTTCAATTTTTTTCCGCTGCAAACCACACAGCCCGTTTATGAGGCTACGGGTAATTGGGTAAATGTATATCAACATTTTACCGATAAAAAGATATGGCCACGAGGGCTGCCGTTAGATCGTATTTTAGATACACCTGCCGGCTTCCAGCAAGCTGTTCCGCAAACCATTACAGCACCCATTCAACAGGGTTTGGTCAACGATAATCCCGATGTAGATGCGGTATACCGGTTGGTGAGTGATGTGCGGATTACCTTTGATGCCAATAAACAAATTGCATTGGGTAAACATTCCTGGTGTCCTTTTAACAGCCAGAATACGGTTTGGTATGCAGAAGCTTTCCCGTTATTGTATTTACCTTCTTATTGCAGTTTTAGAATGACAGATATATGGCGCAGTTTTATTGCCCAGCGCATTGCCTGGGAAAACAACTGGCACCTGCTGTTTTATTCACCAACGGTGTGGCAGAAACGTAATGTACATAACTTAATGCGCGACTTTGAAGAGGAAATACCCGGTTACCTGCACAATGAACAAATAAAGCAAACATTAGATGGGTTACAATTAAAAAGCAGCAAAGCTCATTTAGGCGATAACTTGAAAAAATGTTATGATGCTTTGATTCAACTGCAATTGGTTGGTGAACAGGAAATGCCATTATTGGAGGCCTGGTTGCAGGCATTGCGGTGAAATTAGCTTGATGCTTATTAAAAGCAATTTTAGGATACAGCAGGACGTATCAATTTTGTAAAGCAAAGATTGTAAAATAACCCATACATGAATACTAAGTTAAAAAATACTTTGGTTCTTTATTTACCTGTTATTACCATTGTATGGTGTATAATAATGCTGGCTTCATTAAAAACCGGTTGGCTCAATGCATTCTTTTATGATGCTGCGAATCTGCAGGTACAGGGTATTGACTATTTTGCTTTGCCCAAAACTTTTTTAAATTTAAAAGCAGGAATCAGTATGTTCGATACTTGGGGTGGAGTACCTTATGGCCCTTATGCAACCTGGTATTTGGGGCATCCTGCTTTTGGGGTATTGGTGTGTAGTTGGTTTGCATTTTTTGCACCCTGGACAAGTTACTGGTTGTTTGTTGGTTTTTCTTTTTTACTGATGCTGTTTGCTGCTTGGTTAGTAGCTGAAAGAGCGGCTTCCTTTTTATCAAAAAGATTGGCCTGGTTGCTCATGTTATTTGGTTTTCCTACTTTCTGGATGTTTTATGTAGGAAATATGCATGCGCCATTAATATTGGCATTAACATTTATTTTTTTGGCAATAGATACTTTTTCTTTTACAGAACTAACTGTTACAAATATTCAACAGGCGAATCGTTATCTGATGGCGGGTTTATTGATTTCTTTTTTTACAAAACCCATTGTTTTACTAATGCTCCCATTGTTATTGTTGCTGAAACAAACCCAAAAAACTACGCTTGTTTGCTTAGGTATTTATGCTGTGGTTTCTTTTCTATTTATCGTTGTTCCCGTATTAAATCCGGAAGGAATTGGTTTGGAAAAACTGCTGAAAGTGGCAACTGATTTTGGATTCATAAAAAACAACATGAACATTTACCAAAATCATTTTGTGTTGAATGCATACATGAAGGACAACAGTATTCACTGGCTGAATTTGATTGCACAAAGCGATTACAGGTTGATGCATGTAGATGTATTTTCTTTTCCCGTATTTATAGATACTTTATTGGGCTACCCATTGAATGCAGCTTGGTATAAATTGCCTATATATCTTACTATATTGTTATCCTTTTTGGTCCCATTTATATCAAACAGACAAATGAAATTTCAAACTGCCTTATTGTTATTAATGGCCATTACATTCACTTTTTTTCTGAGTTATAATACAGTGTGGGAGTATCAATATGCTTCTGTTGCACCCGTTTTGGCGTTATTTCCTGTTTTATATGAAAGAAATGTTTTTTATAAAAAATGGATTCCTTTGCTATTTGTTTCAGCGGTGATTATTGATTTACCCAATCTCTATTTCTTATTGCATGGCAAATTAATTACAAATAATTTGCTATTATTAATCCGATTCAACAGGGTAATACCTGTTGTTGTTATGTTTATTGTGATGATAAGCCTCATTATACAATCATTTTTCAAGAAAAATAAATAAGTTGGTGTGTATTTTTTCTGTACTCCTATTGTTCTGATCTGAATATAACTGTCATCCATTCATTCATTTATTTTTATCTATTCATTCTTTTTATAGGATGGGTTAATGAATCATTATTTTAAAATTTGGATGCATCATCAGTTGTTGCAAATAATCTTTTCTGTAATAACCCACACAACAATATTCAGGATATTGCAGGTTGATAACAGCCGCCAACTGATATTTGTCTCTAAACATCATATCATTGAATAGATCTTTAAAAATTAAATTATCCCAACTCTTTCTGTCGGTATAATAATTGTCAACTGCCTGCAAATTTACATTTGTTGGCTTGGGTGTTTGTGCCATCAATATGTCAGGCGATAAATCATAGAATACATTTTTATTAAAAGATTCATGTCCTTTAGGACCTTCCTTTATGGCATCTGCATGTGCCATAAGTGTATTATTCAAACCCATCATATCATACACATTGCCTTTGTATCCATAGGCAATGCCTCCGGCAGAGCCGTAACCAATGCTTGGTAAACGATTTTCAAAAATAACAGATAAATGCCGGCCATTCTCTCGCTCATTAGCGGCTATATAAAATTCATTAAAAATAGAGAATTGGTAATTGTTGTATGAATTTGAAAATTGCTGGCTATTTTTAAACTTATTCCAATCATATATTGCAAAAATAAAAATTGCTACTCCCAATACCCCCATGTATGCAGCTATTTTTTTAAAGGAGGATAACTGCGATAAAATAAATACAGGACTAATATAAATGAAATATAATAATGGATAAATGGGTTGGTACATCCTAAATCCTCTAAAATGATCGGCGCCTTCTAAAATGGGAATAAGCAGACCGGTTATACTAAATATAAAGATAATTATACATGTTAAAAATTTATTATTTTTACTTCCTCGAATAAATTGATAGCCTATCCATACCATATCAATTACTAAAAATGGAATCAATTGAAAGCCATATAAGTGTAAAAAGTTCCAAAAATATTGAGCGCCATCACCAATGGTTTGTGTAATAGAAGCAGAAACTTTTGCATAAAAGGTATTGGGTAGTGGGTAACCAAAATAAAGTATCCTAAACAGGGTTAATAATAGAAAACTGCCAAAATATGCCATAACAGGCCAGGTTAATAATGCTGTTAACTGATAAAAAGATTTATTCTTTTGGTAATAAATAAATGCATACAATACAATAAACAAAATACACCAAACAATGCCTTCCGGCCTGGTTAAAATAATTGCAACAATGAGCAGGGCTAACCAAATGGCCATCTTCTTTTCATCAATGGCATCAGTTAATGCTAAATGAATCAAATAACTGAACGCTGCTATAATTATAAAACTATATAAGCCACTATCCATCAGCGATACAATATTCCATGTAAAATACAGCGGGTTACTGAAAAGCCAGAGTAACAAACCTGCCTGCAAAAACAAGGTATTGATTTTTTTAAAACTTAGCTTTATGGCAATTGTTGCTATCGATTGCATTAACAACACAATGCTCCCAAAAGCTAAAAACAGGTTAACAAGAAAAATATATGCTTCGGGATTGGGGCTAAACAAATAACATGCACTGCAAATAAAAAAATATAACAAACAGGTAAAACCTTCTACATGTTCGCCCCCCACATTGTAAACAATACCGGCACCAGTAGTAAAATTTCTGGCATATACAAACAAGATATTTGCATCATCTGTTCCTGCCAAAGGCTGATTAATGTATTCAAATGACAGATAGCTGCCCGCTGCGATGCATACAAAAGTGAGCAGTATGATTACTAAATTGTTTTTGATGTATGGCATGGTGATAAAAATGAAAAAAATACCGGGGATATTGGTACTTTAAATGATATACACTCTTATTATTGAACTGCTATTGTGGTGCATTATCTTTTTTTTCCTGTTGTGCCCAGTTAATGTTGTTTTTTACTAATTGATTGGATGGGTCGGCAGCTAATGCTTTATTAAACATTTCAATTGCTTTATCATAATCTTTTTTTAATACCATTGCGGTACCAATATTGTTGTAATAAACAGCTTTATTTTCCGGAAATTTATCTATGCCTACCTGCCAGGTGGCCATACTTTTTTCATAATTTCCTACCTGTAAATACAATAAACCTAATTGTACAAAATAACCTGCATCTCTTTTTTCAAGCGTAATAGCCTGCATGGCCTCAATGGAATTCAGGGCTTTGTTCTTTTCATCTAAACCCCATTTTAAATTGTTTTTTGCCAATTGAAAACTGGTATCAATCTGAATGGCTTTTGTACAGGCCTCAATACCGGTTTGATAATTTTTTAATAGAATGTTGGCCACACCTAAATTGTTGTAGGCGGTAGCATTTTTAGGATCTTTTTTAATTAAATCGGTTAAAGGTTTTACAGCTTTTCCGGGCATATTATTGTTTATGTAAGCCACAGATAATGCAATAACATTGGCAGAGGTTGGATTGCTGTTTGCTAATTGTTCTAATGCAGCTATATCAGTATCTTTTTTTTCAACTGCTATATTGTTTTTATTTTTGGGTGCACTGGAAAATAGAATAACCAATGGAATACTTAATACAATAACAACGCCTGCAATGATTAATAATTTTTTTACTGCAGGTTTCAATTCTTTCTCCTCTGGTTGTAAATTGGATGTATTTTCTGTCATAATTTAAGTTTTTTATAAGTTATGTGATGCATTTGATCTAATATATAAAAGTATTGAGTGGGTGGCTATTTTTTTGGTGATTGAATAAATTTGTTGGCTAATTGCAAATTATTAATTGCCAGTTGAAAGTTGGGCTTTAAAGCAATTGCTTTTTGAAGTGGTTCAATGGCCTTATTATATTGGTGCAGCCCAATATAAGCCGAGCCAATGTTATTGAGCGCTTCCGGATAATTGGGTTTTAACTGTAATGCCTTTTCTGCGGCTCTGATACAGCTTATATAATCTCCTTTTTGGTAATAGCCCAAGCTAAGGTCTAAATATTTACCCGCATCTGGTTGTTGGTCTATTTGTGCTTCCTGCATGGCCAAGCCACTTTTTTGCGCTAATGCCATTACCAAATATTCTTTTGCCGTTGCATTATCGGGTAAAATAGTTAAGGTATTATTGGCCAAATCTTTCAGCAATGTCCATTGGGCAGTTTCACTGTAGGCTTTCATCAGCAGTGTTCGGGCGTCCATATGTGCCGGCGACAATTCAATTGTTTTAACAAAATAGGGAATGGCTGCTGCATATTGTTGATGATTTATTAAAAACCTGCCATAAAAAAACCAGCTCTCCGGATAGGCAGGGCCTAAAGCCAATGCTCTTTTAAAATAAACGGCTGCTGCGGTTGTATCACCCTTTATGTCATTTATAATACCCAAATTAATTTGCAAAGCATGGTAATTGGGTAATAAATGCAGGGCTTCTATAAAATATTGCTCTGCCGTTGCATAATCGCCTTTTGCCATTTGGGTTAAGCCATAATTCATGAGGCCGCGGCCATTTGCGGAACTGTTTTCTGTTACATTTTTCCAAAGGCTTTCTTCTGTATGCCAAACTGCATTGCGTTGTATGGTGCCATAAGCATATACAGATAAAAAAAGCATTGCAAGAATAGCTAATGTTGCTGTATAGGGTAATGCTTTTTGTTGGAACCAGATTTTTACTGGGGTTAATACCCTGCCCAGGGTCCATACCACGCTAATCATTAAACCAATATAAGGAAAGAAAATACGATGGTAGTTCAATACTTCTGCCAAAGGAAAAATACTGGATGTTGGAATTAATGCCAGAAAAAACCAGATAATACCAAAACTAACCGGCCGCCAGTTTTTGTACATAGAGGTAATCATGGCAATGAGTACCAATGCCAATACAAATAGCAATCCTGCAAAAAAACGGGGGTCAGTAATACCGGATAATAATCCCCAGTCGGTATCTGCACTTAAATGTACGGGCACAAAAAATATTCCGAAATAATGGGCAATAATATAGGGTTGTGTAAGCAGGTATTGTATGGCAGAAGTGCCTCCGGGTACCCAGGTGGGGGGCGTCATCCAATCAATGAACCCATACATGAATCCACATACAAAAAATGCCGGAATTACCTGTTTGGTAAGTTGCCTGATTTCACTACTGTATTTTTTTTGAAATAATTGCCCTATACTTAACCGGTATTCGAAATAAAGAAGATAAATAAAAAAAATTGGTGCAAACATTATGGTTGTTGGTTTTGCCAATGAACCCAGAATAACCGGCAGCAGGTACAGGTATTTTTTTCTGTATTTTGGAAAATACTGGTACACTACAAAGGCCAATACCACAAATAAGGTAGATTGTAAATCGCTGCGGGCAATAATATAATTAATGGTTTCTGCATTAGCGGGATGAAGCATATACCAGGCTATACCAAAAGCCGCCAGCCAGTAATTTTTTTGTGGATTGGGCTGCACTAATTCAAATAACTGCCAGATAAAATAAAACATTAGTATGCCCTGCAGCAGAAAAACAATAAAATCATCCATCTGAAACCAAAAGGGATGGTAGCCATCGGCTAACCAATAATCAATGGCTAACGATAAACTTACCAATGGGCGGTACGACTGATTTTGTGGCAGTGTACTAAATGTAGTACCATCCGTAAAAAAAGAGGGGGCGTTTTTTAAACTGCGGACGTAAACATTGTTTAAAATAGTGTGTGAATCATCAAAATGGAAATCATTCTGAAAATGATTCCAATACACCAGCGTTGTGAGCATTACAATGGATAAAAGCAGGTATACATGCTTGTGTTCCTTCATATAAATAAATAGTTTACAGGGTTGCTGCCATTTGAATGGATAATATGTAAATATATATAATGATTCAATTTTATTCATGGTAAATTTCAATATTCTTTTCAAAATTTTTAACAGCTTTTGTAACGATATTCAAAAATATCAGCTCATAGCGTTAACAATCTTACCTAACAATTAAAATAAATTTAGTGTAGTTACTGTAACTTTTTTGTACTTACAAAATTATTATTATTTTTGTAGTTAAATAACTACATGAATGTATATAAATCTACACTATTTTGTAGCAATAATCGCAGTTATTTTGGCTGTTTCTACTACTGTATCTGCGCAATCTATTCAACGTCAGGTAGTTGCTACCGCCGGTGGATATACCGATCAGGGCAGCGTTTCTATCTCCTTTACCGTAGGCGAGCCGGTAGCTGATTTATTTCCCAATCTATTTCAGGGAAAAGCCATAACAGCCGGTTTTCAGCAACCCGATCCTGAAATACAAGAGAATATATATCGTGATTTTAGTAACTATTTTGTTTTATTTCCCAATCCAACCATTGATGGGAAAGTCAAATTAGGTTTTAGGGATGTACCTAATGGAATTTATACAATTGATATTATTGATGCCTTAGGAAGGGTGTTACAAACCACTACTGTAGAGTATTTTAATCATAATTTCTTTTATGTTGACTTGGATGTAACTAATTTAGTAAGGGCTTTTTATTTTATCAGAATAAGAAGCGATAAAAATTTCCGTGGGGAATTGAAGTTAATGCGTCTGTAAAATAAGCCATTCGGGTGAATTTTTTCGACCATGTAATTTTATTCCTACTTGAACGTTTAACTTTTTAATATGATTATTTTCGTGAAGTAAATTGTTAATAGGAATTTAACCGTAGATTGCGCATACAACCTACAATAATATCTTGATTGTGTGAAATGGACTTTACTAACCTTATTCTTATTGGCAGGCTTTGTATCTGTATCCTATGCACAACCCCAATCCTTTAAATACCAAGCTGTTGCCCGGGGTTTAAATGGTGCTTTGCTTAGTAACCAGCAAATCAATGTACGTATCAGTATATTGTTGGGAACCAGTCCCAACCGTACCTTGGAATACCAGGAAACACAAACTGTTACTACCAATCAATATGGCCTGTTTTATTTAGACATTGGAAGGGGAACACCGACCACCAGTGCCAAATTTGCGGACATCAATTGGGCCAATCCATTACAACAATACATCCAAACAGAAATAGATTTAGGACAAGGTTATGTGAATATGGGCGCCTCAGAAATGCTGAGTGTGCCTTATGCCTTGTATGCCTTAAACTCTCCCAAAGGGCCTACTGGTGCAACCGGGGCCACCGGTGCTACAGGAACCACCGGTACACCAGGTGCGAATGTGTTAACCGGTTCAGGAATGCCTGTTCCTTCATTGGGGTTTAATGGGGATAGTTATGTAGATATAACCAATGGAAATGTTTATACCAAAAATGCAGGTGCCTGGATAAATTCTGGGGCATCTTTAAAAGGATCTAGCGGGCCCACTGGTCAAACCGGCGCTACTGGCCAAACCGGAGCCACCGGCCAAACAGGCGCCACAGGTAACACAGGCGCCACTGGCCAAACCGGAGCCACCGGCCAAACAGGTGTAACAGGAAATACCGGAGCCACAGGAAATACCGGAGTAACCGGTCAAACCGGAGCCACAGGAAATACCGGAGTAACCGGTCAAACCGGAGCCACCGGCCAAACAGGTACCACCGGCCAAACAGGCACCACTGGACAGACAGGCACCACTGGACAGACAGGTGCCACTGGACAGACAGGTGCCACAGGAAATACCGGAATAACAGGTAACACAGGAATAACAGGTAACACAGGAGTAACCGGTCAAACCGGAGCAACAGGAAATACCGGAGCAACAGGAACTACAGGAGCCACTGGTCAAACAGGCACCACCGGTCAAACCGGAGCAACAGGAAATACTGGAGCAACAGGAAATACCGGAGTAACAGGTCAAACCGGCGCAACCGGAAATACCGGAGCAACAGGTAACACAGGAATAACAGGTAACACAGGAGTAACCGGTCAAACCGGAATAACAGGTAACACAGGAATAACAGGTAACACAGGAGTAACAGGTCAAACCGGCGCAACAGGAAATACCGGAGCAACAGGTAACACAGGAGCAACAGGTAACACAGGAATAACCGGTAACACAGGAGCAACCGGTAACACAGGAATAACCGGTAACACAGGAGCAACCGGTAACACAGGAATAACCGGTAACACAGGAGCAACAGGTAACACAGGAATAACCGGTAACACAGGAGCAACCGGTAACACAGGAATAACCGGTAACACAGGAGCAACCGGTAACACAGGAATAACCGGTAACACAGGAGCAACCGGTAACACAGGAATAACCGGTAACACAGGAGCAACCGGTAACACAGGAATAACCG
>NZ_SCKY01000075.1:0-2074 GCF_004100315.1 Hydrotalea sp. AMD
TCATCAATATTAGTGACAAAAGTCAAGTCCTAGAATTACGCGTTGTCATCAACGAAAGAATCGAGAATTTGGTTGAAGCTACTCGATTGGTGGAAAGAGTGAATGCAATTGATGATTCATCTCTTCCAGATTAAAGTTTGTTAAGAAAGAAACATGGGCTTCTCTCTCCCATGTTTTAACCTCAAGAGCCAAATTGGTAATTACACTCTGGGTGTGGTTAATGACAACCAATTTGGCTCTCTTTTTAGGTATATGATTATGAAAAGAATAAGAATTACATTTAATACAAAACCTAAACTACCTCATGCATTAACACATGAAATTCTTGTACCTAACGATATTGAGTTAGATTTTAGGGAAGATTTTATAAGAGACAAACTAAACCATGAATTGACAGATGTCATGACACAAGATTTAGAACATGTTAAAGTAGATCAAATCTTGTTAATGGTAGATCTAGAGAACTTTGGTACAATTGAATAATTTTTTCAATTGTCTATAATTTTTTAAAAATGTCAACTGGAAATCCCAGTTGATTATAATTAAAATAATAGTATACTATTATTTTATTTGAAAGGAGATTAATGTCATGACCAGAAAACAATTAGTTCATGCATTAGCACAATTAGTTGTTAAATCAAATCTTGAAAATTATAAAGATGTTTGTGCTGGTGCAGTTATTATGACCTCATCTGAATTTGCTGAGTTTGGAACAAATCCTGAAACAGTTACTGCTATCATTAGAGATTTGGTTGTTGAGGTATCTGAGGAAGTTGAATCTATTCAAAAATTAATAGGTCCTATTCTTTTTGATTAAATGGGTATTCCAGTTGATAAAATTGTAATATCATCTATAATATAATTTCTTTCTTAACTAATCAAACAATTATATTATGTCAACCAATCTTACACCAAAACAAAAAAAGGATCTTATCAGACAACAAACTGGTAATCCTGATCTTAAATTTACATCAACTATTGATATACTTACCAATAAACAACAATTAACATTCATTCAAGAATGTATCAAAGTCGCTATCAAAACCAATCCAGCAATGGCCAGAATAAAGGATGAATATGATTCTGAATTGGGTCAATTATTAATAGACGTGATTGATGCTACGTTGGATATGGATGATCCAGAAGCTTATATTCATGGTTTTATCATGTAATAAGAGAGAACAATTATGAAAAAACAATCATTATACCAGATTGTATACCAAAATCCTCTTGAAACATTATTTGAATATGCAACAATTGAAGATGCAATTGATGTGTTATATTCATCTGATGACATAAATGAGATGTTTGGTGAACATCTAGCCACCTATTATATGGATGTTAAATCTGAAACATTTTTCTTGATGAAAAAATCTTCATCTGAAGATATTGATGATCTTTATAGGTCTAGATACATTGTTGTTATTAATTTAGTTGAATTATCTAATCAAATTAAGAAACAACTAGAGAAACAAAAAGAAGCTGTTGTGGCTGTTAATGATCATATTAGTTTAGTAGAGTTAAATGGTTACTTCAAACCACAAGGTTTCATGTTTCGTCCATCCAGACAATATTTTGTCAAGTACAAAGCACCAAAGAAAAAATTAAAGGTGCGTGATGTTGTTTTGAGTCAGTTACGATTGCAAACAATTAATGCTATCAAACGACACATAGATAAAAAATACGGGTTGGATGTTCGATTTGTTTATTGTAGTGATAAAGAGTCACAATCCAAGATCATTCGATTAGGAATTACTTGTGGTGTTGATTGGAATACTTTAACCACACAATCTATATTTCGTTATGGATATCATAATCCAGACTTTAATCTTCAACAACTAATTGAAGAACAGTTAAAGTATTATAAAGAACCAGAGATGGTTCAACCTACTTTTGATAAATTTAAAGAATGGTATGAAGCATCGATGGTCTTTCCAGAATAAAAATTTACCCAATTTACTTTTTAAAAAATAGTAGTATAATATAATTTCTTTCTTAATAAACAAATAGGTGAATATCATGAACCAATTAGTAGAAACATCATCAAACGTATCAGCTTTGTCACAAATCAATA
>NZ_SCKY01000043.1:0-9688 GCF_004100315.1 Hydrotalea sp. AMD
TAAAAGGGAATATTTTTATGGGGTAAAGGTACAGTTGATTACAACCAAAAATGGTATACCGGTTGAAATTTGTTTTTCACCTGGTAGCGAACATGATGTAGAAGCCTTGCAGAAAATGTTTATGGATTTGCTGCCAGAGAGCTCTTTATTTGGAGACAGTGCCTACACGGCATACCAACTGGAAGGAAGAGCTATACAAAGAAACAGAATTGATAGAGCTGAAGATATGCAGGAAGGCAAACAGCAAAGGAGCAGACAAACCTTATCAGAGGTTTATAAAGAATATCATGAGAAAACGCGTAGAAACCACTATTAGTGAAATTGTAGAAATGACACCCCATTCTATTCACGCAGTCACTAAAGATGGATTCTTACTTAAAATATTACTATTCGTTTTAGCTTTTCAAGTAAAAGCAATCGTTTAAAATAGGAAACTTGAATTAACTAATTATTGGTTTCATTTGTTGAAAACTGAGATGGTAAAATTCAATGAATATATAGTTGCATAAACAACTTTTTATTACATTTGATGAGTAAAATTATTTTTATGCAGGAAGCATACATCGTTGCAGGTTTTAGGACCGCAGTTACCAAGAGCAAAAGAGGTGGCTTTCGTTTTTACCGTCCCGATGATTTGGCGGTGGAAGTGATAAAAGGATTGATGGCTACCCTTCCGCAGTTAGATTATAAACGGATAGATGATGTAATTGTAGGTAATGCTGTGCCGGAAGCAGAACAAGGCTTGCAATTTGGTAGAATTATTGCAGCTAAAGCATTGGGTGTTGAAGTGGCTGGTATTACCATTAATCGTTATTGTGCCAGCGGGTTAGAGAGTATTGCCATGGCAACTGCTAAAATAAGAACCGGTATGGCCGACTGTATTATTGCCGGCGGTACGGAAAGTATGAGTTTGGTGCCTACAACCGGCTGGAAAACGGTTCCATCCTATAATATTGCAAAAGATGAACCCGATTATTACCTGAGCATGGGTTTAACTGCCGAAGCAGTTTCAAAAGAATTTAATGTTTCAAGAGAAGATCAGGATGTGTTTGCATACCATTCGCACCAAAAAGCAAAAACAGCTATAGAAAATGGGTATTTTAAATCTGGAATATTACCCATTACTGTGCAGGAAACTTATGTAAATGAAAAGGGGAAAAAAGCGAACCGTTCTTATGTAGTAGATACCGATGAAGGGTTGCGTGCCGATACTACTGTTGAAGGGTTGGCTAAATTAAAACCTGCTTTTGCACTGAATGGTACCGTTACTGCAGGTAATTCATCGCAAACCAGCGATGGTGCTGCTTTTGTAGTTGTAATGAGTGAGAAGATGATGATTGAACTGGGCTTACAGCCCATTGGCCGATTGGTGAATTGTGCCAGTGCCGGCGTACATCCGCGTATTATGGGTATTGGTCCTGTGGCCGCAGTACCCAAAGTTTTAAAACAGGCGGGACTGAATTTAGCAGATGTAGATTTAATTGAACTGAATGAAGCCTTCGCAGCCCAGTCTGTTGCAGTAATTCGAGCGTTGGGAATGGATCCGGCTAAAGTAAATATTAATGGGGGTGCTATTGCGTTGGGACACCCATTGGGATGCACCGGTGCTAAACTAACCATCCAAATTTTGAATGATTTAAAAAGACTGAATAAAAAATACGGAATGGTAACAGCCTGTGTAGGCGGTGGCCAGGGCATTGCAGGCATTATTGAACGAATGTAGGTTTGATTGGGAACTGTGTATAATGGGATAAGCGTGAAAGGGAAGGATATTATTTTTTTGTGAAATGATTTTCATCATTTTTTAACAGGCTTCTAAAAATTACCTTCATGTTATAAAAGTAAACACATGAAAACAATATTAATACCCACCGACTTTTCAGAAACTGCCAAACATGCCGCCATTTATGCCATGGAAATTGCCCGGCAAATAAAGGCAGAAAAAGTAATTTTATACAATACCTATCAAACCATTGTTACAATAGGTGCCGACCCGCTGGTTCCTGCGGTTGATGCTGTTGGGATTGATAATTTGAAGAAGGGAAGTGAAACAGGTTTGGAGAATTTTAAATTCATTTTATTGGCTTATCAGCCTGAAAATATTGTTGTAGAAACACTTTCAGAATTTAATCTGTTAACGCCGGGTATTCAGAGTGTATGCGAACGTATGCCCATTGATGTTGTAATGATGGGTATTACCGGCGGTGATGCCATTGAAGAAAATCTTTTTGGAAGCAATACTATACAGGTAGCCAAAAATGTTACTGTACCGGTAATCATTGTTCCAAAGGAGGCGCCAGTAAAGCCAATTGAAAAAGTATTATTTCTTTGTGATTTTCAAAAAGTTGTTGAAACTACGCCTATTCAGCCTATTATCAAGGTATTGGATGCTACCAAAGCAGCATTGCATGTGTTGAATATTGATAAAGATAATAGTCATTTTACACCTGAAACACCTCATGAAAGTTTAATGCTGCATAATTTGTTACATCAATACAATCCGCAATATCATTTTGTAGATGGCAATGATTTTATGGAAACAGCCAATAATTTTGTGAAAGAAAATAAAATTGATTTAATCATTTCAATTCCCAAAAGGCATGGCTTGTTTGATACACTGTTTAAAAGAAGCCATACCAAAATGATGGCATTTCATAGCATTGTACCATTAATGGTGGTTCATGACTAAAAAAATTAACTTAAATACTTTCCTACAATGGGTACCCTTCTGCCTACGCCAAAAGCCTTGGGCGAAACGCGTATGATGGGGCAAAACTGGTTGCGTTTGTATTCGTTTGTATTTACAAGTTTTAAAATTCTGTTGACTAAGTCGGCATCATAGCCCATTGCTTTTATTTCGGCAGGCCCCATCCGTTGCTCAATATATTGGTATAAAATTTTGTCTAAAATGGTATAGTCAGGAAGGCTGTCACTGTCTTTTTGGTTTGGTCTCAGCTCGGCACTGGGGGCTTTCTGAATGATGTTTTCAGGAATAATCATTTTATTTTTATTAATGAAACGGGCCAGCTCATATACCTGTAATTTATAGCAGTCGCCTAAAACACCGAGGCCACCGGCCATATCGCCATACAAAGTACCATAACCGGTAGCCAACTCGCTTTTATTAGATGTGTTTAATAAAATGTAGCCAAATTTATTTGCTAATGCCATTAATAAATTACCTCTTATTCTGCTTTGCATATTTTCTTCAGCCAACGAAAATGGCATACCGTTAAATTGAGGAGCTAAGGTGTTTAAAAATGATTCGTAAATATGGTTAATGGAAATAATATCGTAAGGGTTACCGAGATTTTTACTGAGTGCAACTGCATCATCCACAGAATGTGATGTAGAATAGGGTGATGGCATTAATACAGCACGCACATTTTCGGCACCTAAAGCAGCGCAGGCAATGGCCAAAGTAACTGCCGAGTCTATTCCGCCGGATGAGCCAATAATAGCTTTGGTAAAGCCCATTTTCGAAAAATAATCCCGAATCCCTATAACAAGTGCATCATAAATTTGATCGATATTCAATGATTCCTGTAAAGTTGCAGGGTCCAATAATGCATCGGGTACATAAGCTGCTGCTTCAATTACCGGTTCTTTAAAATAGCCATCTTCATCCAAATGCACTGATTCTATTGCCTCTTTAAACAAGGGTAATGCTTTGCACAGGTTTGCATCTTTATCAAAAACCAATGAGGAGCCATCAAATACAATTTCTGTCTGACTGCCAATTGCATTGCAATAAATCATGGGTAATTTGTATTTCAATACATTGGCTTTAATCACAGCTTTTCTATCTTCAACATGAGTATAATCAAATGGTGAAGCGCTTAAATTCACCATCATATCCGGTGCATCTTTCATCAATTCATCCATTGGGCAGGTTCTGTACAATGGGTTGTTGCCTAAGTTCCAAATATCTTCACAAATGGTTACGGCAATTTTCTTTCCTTTAAATGGTACTACATGCCAATCAAAAGCAGGTTCAAAATAGCGGTATTCATCAAACACATCATAAGTAGGTAAAAGGGTTTTATGTAATTCTGCAATCACTTCGCCATTGTATAAAAAAAATGCTGCATTAAAAAGTTCCTTTCCTTTTCCGCTATTATTGTTTGCAGGTGCACCTACCAATACCCCAATATTTTGGGTATGCGCTTTAATAACGTTAATAGCAGCATAACATTTGGCAATAAAATCGTTGAACTCAACAAAATCTCTTGCAGGGTATCCGCAAATACTCATTTCACTAAATACAATTAAATCGCCACCGGCCTGCTTTGCTGTTTCTATGGCCGCAATAATTTTTTGTGTATTGAAATCAAAATTGCCGATATGATAATTTTGTTGTGCTAAAAAAATCTTCATGTAATTTTTTTTAAGTGTGCTTACAAATAGACCTAAATGAAACAGGAATAGTATATCAATTATTGTCGTTTAAAAATGCAAAGTTCTATATTTTAGACCAAAGCTATCAGCCCAATCTTAACAAAACAAATGGCAATACTCAACACATTGTATTTATTTTGCAGTAAATTATTTAGAAATGGTCAGATTGATGCTTAGAACAGGTTGGATAGCAGTAGTGATTTTTTTGGCAGCCTGCTCTCCCAAAAAAAAATTACCTGATGTTTCTAATATATCCATGCCTTTGACTTTGCAACGTTTTGACCGGGATTTTTTTGCAATGGATACCATGCATGTTTCGCATGGATTAGACAATCTACAAAAAAAATATCCTGTTTTTATTAAAGATTATTTGTATAATATTTTAGCAGCGTATCCACAACCAGATAGCGTATTGAAAGATGTACTGCTCTTCAGAAGAACCTATGCGCCGATTGATAGTGCCGTTCAACAGCAATTTTCAAATGTTAAAAAGTATACGGAACAAATTGCCACTGCTTTTCGATATTTTCATTATTATTTTCCCAAATACAATTTGCCACACAGCATTATTACTTATATTGGTCCCATTGAAGGGATAGGCAGTGCCTTAACTTCATCCGGATTGGCCATTGGCTTGCAGGCATATCTGGGGCATCAGTTTCCGGCATATCATACACAATACATTAGGGAAGTATATCCCGATTATGAAACAAGAAGGTTTGAACCAGAATACATTACTGTAAATTGTATGCGTAATATTTTAAGTGATTATTACCCGGAAAAAAAAGCAGGAATGCCCTTGATAGAACAAATCATAGAAAGTGGAAAGCGCATGTATGTTTTAGATGCCTGTTTACCAAATGTAGCCGATAGTATTAAAACCGGTTACACGCAAACCCAGCTTTCCGGCTGTTATGCCCACGAAAAAAATATATGGAGTTTCTTCATACAAAATAATCTGCTGTATGAAACAGAACCTACCCAAATTGCCCCTTACGTGAATGATGGCCCCGGAACTCCTGAATTGGGCCCTGCAGCTCCCGGAAATATAGGCCTGTTTACCGGCTGGCAAATTGTAAAACAATGGATGAAAAAACATCCGGGAACCAGTCCGGAACAATTATTAGAAACCCCTTCAAAGCAAATTTTTGACGAAGCAAAATACCAACCCTGATTAATTCAGTTTGGCGGGCACAATCATTTCAAATGGGGGAATATTTACAGTAAAATGGGTTTTTGTATTTTGATTTTCCATGGTATAATAACCGCTCATTTTTCCCACTTCTGTTTTAAAATTACAACCACTTACATACTGGTAACTTTCACCGGGAAGAATAACAGGTTGTACCCCAACCACGCCTTCACCATCTACCTCCCTGTTTTCACCATTACTGTCAAAAATAAACCAATGCCTGTTGAGCAACTGAACGGTAAAATCATTGAGGTTTTCGATGGTAATACGATAGGCAAACATGAATTCATGGGTTAAAGGATTGCTGTAATCCGGCTGATAAAATGTTTCCACGCTAATTTGAATGCCTGCAGAAATTTTTGAAACCATATGCTGTGTAATCTGTAAGCATAAAGATAAGAAAATCAGTGTTAATAGTATTTGTTCATTCAATTTTAAAGCAGTAATACACTATTCCGGCCTGTTTACTACAGAAACAATTCTATGAAAGCTTACTTTTGCAATCTAAAATTTAAAGTATGAATAAAATAGCAGTGGCAAAAGGTGATGGAATAGGCCCGGAAATTATGGAGGCTGTTTTAACTATTTTTTCCGCAGCGAAAGTGCCGCTGCAATACGAATTTGTAGAAATGGGAAAATGGGTTTTTGATAAAGGATTCAGTAATGGAATGACACCCGATGCGCAACAAACCATAGAAGCATTGGGTATTTTGTTTAAGGGCCCTATGGAAACACCAAAAGGAAAGGGGGTAAAAAGTGTAAATGTTACTGCCCGTAAAACCTGGAATACCTATGCCAATAAAAGAACTTTTCAAACTTTGCATGGGGTAGATACCGTTTTTAGCAAAGCAGGTATTCCTATCGATATTACAGTGGTAAGAGAAAATATTGAAGATACCTATGGTGGTATTGAACACATGCTTACACACGATGTAGCGCTTAGCCGCCGTTTTATTACTCGCCCCGGCAGTTTGCAGTTAATAAAATATGCCTTTGAAATGGCCAAGAAAAAAGGTGCGAAAAGAATTACCTGCAGCCATAAAGCCAATATCATGAAAATTACAGATGGTTTGTTTTTGCAGGTATTTTATGAAGTGGCCAAAGATTACCCGGAATTAAAAGCCGATGACGTAATTGTAGATGATTTGTGTATGAAACTGGTAACACGGCCCGATTTATTTGATGTGGTGGTATTAACCAATTTACAGGGCGATATTGTAAGTGATTTATGTGCCGGACTGATTGGCGGCTTAGGCTTTGCACCCTCTGCCAATATTGGTGATCATATTTGCATTTTTGAAGCAGTTCATGGAACAGCTCCGGATATTGCCGGTAAAAATTTAGCCAATCCGACTGCTTTGTTGTTAAGCGGTATTGGTATGCTGCACCATTTGGGATTAATGCAAACAGCAGCACTCATTGAAAATGCCTTATTATATACCTTAGAACAAGGTATTCATACCGGCGATTTTGGCGATAAAAGCATACCGGCCCTTTCTACCACTGCATTTGCAGAGGCCATTATTCAAAATTTTGGGAAAATACCCGAATTGGGCGCTAAGCCGGCATTACCTAACATGCCTACTACACAAACCCATTTTAAATTAGATAAAAACCCCATGCTCGAATCTATTGAAACAGAAAAAGAGCATATTGTTGGGGTTGATTTTTTTATTGAAAGCAATGAACAACCCATTGCTATTGCCAATAAATGTATGCGCCATGCAGGTGTAAAATTTAAATTAGTGAATATCAGCAATCGTGGTACACAGGTTTGGCCTACCGGATCGGTGTATACTAATTTAGTGAACCAATACAATGTTCGCTTTGAGAGTATTGATGATATGCCTGTAAACCAAATGGATGTGCTGGGATTATATGTAAGTATGAGTGGCAATTTTAAAATATGCTCATCAGAATTGCTGTTAATGTTGGGTAACAAAAAAGCCTACTCATTGGCACAGGGGCAATAAGTAAATACATAACCAATTAAAATAACAATAAGTGACCCGTTCAATTGAATTTAAATGAAGAAACAGTCATTTTTTAAAGGTTTACCTTTTCTGTTCTCATTTTTAACTTAATTTCACGGCTCATTTTAAAGAGCAATTGAACTATGGCAGAAGCGATATTAATGCCACGCTTAAGCGATACCATGACCGAAGGGGTAATTGCTGCCTGGCACAAAAAAGTGGGAGACACTGTTAAAAAGGGCGAATTATTAGCCGAAATTGAAACCGATAAAGCCACTATGGAGCTGGATAGCTATCAAAATGGGGTTTTATTGCACACCGGCGCCCCAGTAGGCGGTAAATTACAAGTAAATGATTTATTGGCTATTTTAGGACAGCCCGGCGAAGATATTAGTGGTTTACTGGCACAGCATGCACCCAATTCCGGGGCACAGCCTGCGGTAAAACCAGCAAAAGCTGCACCGGCAACTCCGCCTAATCAACCTGCTGCAAATGCACCAGCACCGGCAATGGATATTAGCAAGATGGAAGAAGTGGTATTAATGCCGCGATTAAGTGATACCATGACCGAAGGGGTTATTGCAGCCTGGCATAAAAATATTGGTGATACCGTTAAAAAAGGGGAAGTATTAGCGGATATTGAAACCGATAAAGCTACCATGGAGTTAGAAAGTTATAAAGATGGCATTTTACTTTATCAAGGGGCTAAAGCCGGCGAAAAAATTCAAGTGAATGATTTGCTTTGTATTATTGGCAAAGATGGATTAGATATTAATGGCATTGTAGCTGCCGTAAAACATACCAATCAACAAGGCACTCCTGCAGCTACTGTACCAACACCCGCTGCGCCTGCTTCACCGTCTGCACCTGCTACACCAGCTGCTGCTCCTGCGCCTGTTATCGTTAATGAAGGAAGAATTTTTGTTTCTCCATTAGCCAAGAAATTGGCAGAAGAAAAAGGTATAGATTTACGATATGTAAAAGGTAGCGGCGACAATGGCAGAATTATAAAAGCTGATATCGATAATTATGTGCCGGCTACTACAGCCGCCTCTGCAACTGCAGCTTCTGCGCCAACTGTACAGGCATTACCGGCAGGCCAGGTTAGGTACGAAGATGTTCCTGTTTCGCAAATGCGCAAAACTATTGCACGTCGCCTGAGCGAAAGTTTATTTACAGCGCCGCATTTTTATTTAACTATGGCTATTAATATGGATGCTGCTGTTGCCGCCAGAACCAAATTGAATGAAAATGCCAAAGTTAAAATCAGTTTTAATGATTTGGTACTGAAAGCTACGGCTATAGCTTTAAAACAGCACCCTAAAGTAAATAGTAGTTGGATGGGCGATTTTATTCGGTATAACCAGCATATCAATATTGGTGTTGCAGTAGCCGTAGATGAAGGTTTATTAGTACCCGTAGTGCGTTTTGCAGATAGTTTGAGTTTAAGCCAGATTGCTGTTCAGGTAAAAGAATACGCACAAAAAGCAAAAGATAAAAAATTACAACCGGCCGATTGGGAAGGAAGTACTTTCACCATTTCTAATTTGGGCATGTTTGGTATTGACCAGTTTACAGCCATTATCAATCCGCCGGATGCTTGTATTTTAGCCGTTGGTGGAATATCGCAGGAACCTGTTGTGAAAAACGGACAAATTGTACCCGGCAATGTAATGAAGGTTACCCTTAGTTGCGACCACCGGGTTGTAGATGGAGCAACCGGTGCTGCCTTTTTACAAACACTAAAAAGTTTATTGGAAGAACCGCTTAGAATGTTGATTTAACTTAACGGATACTAATTGAAAAAGTCCTGTTGATTCCTTGCGAATGAACAGGACTTTTTTTTAAAAAAATAATTAATAATATTAACAATATGTGTAAATGACTGTAAATTAATAGTTTTATCAAAAATTCATCAAAAAAAACCGTTTTTTTTCATTAAAAAATAATAAAATAAATTTTAAATTTATTAAAATATAAAATTATTTTTTATTTAAATTAATAGGATTAGGTAGAATAAACGCGAAGGGATTTTAGATAATTGTAAGGATGTGGAATTTGATTCATCAATCTTTCCACTACATCATTAAATAGCCACTTACGCATATTCCTTTTATTAAATCGA
>NZ_SCKY01000076.1:0-1915 GCF_004100315.1 Hydrotalea sp. AMD
ACATTTTTCAAAAGTTGTACAATGGGGAAACAGTCGAAAAAGAATACTTTACACTTTCAAGTGTAATGAAATATTTAACCGATTACGAAAAAAGAGAAGCACAAAAGGTAAGTAGAAAATCCACTGATTATAAAAAGTGTTCAGGTTGGGTAATCAACTTCGGAAAACGAACAGACTTAATCGAGGTAAAATAAAATGGCTTATGATTTATATGTACCTACATATCCAATCAAAATAAATGATTTTTCAATTAACCCTAACCTTGCTTATGAGGGTTTAACTTTAGATAATGGTTATTATGCCACGGCGGGGGGAACTAACCCGGCTGTATTGTATCAAATTGGGTATAACTCAAATCAAGGCACTATTAAATTAGATCACGTTAATTACAACAGTTCAAACACAAACGGTTTTAAACCTTTGTCAAATAAAGCCCCAATTTTAGTTTATGGAAATGAAATTTATACTTTATTTAACGGTAAAATGTGGGTTTTTAATAATCAAGGAAAAACAATTAGAGTTAGCCCACAACTGCCCGCAACAATTCCTAACTTAGAAAACGGTAGCCTTTTATTGTCGCCTGTAGTTGCATTTCCCCGAATTGACGAAAGCGGCAACGCTGTTTGTTTTGTAGCCTATCCTTCGCCCTCGTCTTATTTTTCAAGCCCGGCAGGATATACCAAAAATTATTTGGTTTGTAAAGAATATTCTTTTTCTAATTTTAATTTGTTAAGAACTTATGTAGTATATTTTAACGACAAAATTTTATACCCAACACCTTCAAGCGGAACTTTCACTTTTGATTTTTCTTTTATCGGCAAACGTGTTTTTGCATTTTTGCGTTACACATTATCAGGAATTTTACAGCCAACATTAGACGGGGATTTTGGCGTACCTTTAGATCAAACGCAAACAACAGTGTCTAGCAGAAAATCCGAGGGAAATATTCAATCTTATTTTTACAGTAACAATTTCTATCAATTGTGGACTAGCGCAACATCTCCATCACAAAACGATAGCAATATACAATCAAAAAACTACAGCAGTGGTAATGCGTTACAACTTGTTTCATACGCGCCTAATCCCAATTATTGGGCACTTGTTAACAATGCAACACAAGACCCTTATTTGTACATTAAAGGAATAAACACATCATTACTTATTCCGAAATCTTTTTTAGATGTTGTGACAAACACAAACGTTACTGTACCTAGCGGCACATTTTCGGCAACAATTTACAATGACAATTTAAGAGCCGGGGCATTGTGGAAATATACTTCGGCAAACAAAAACTATCTTTTTGTTCCCTTTATTGGAAAAGTAAATTATACTTTCCCAATAACCAACTACACATTAGGAAAGGAGTTTAAATAATGCCTACACCCAAAACTTTTGAGACAATGAATCTACTTGTACCAGCGTTTGGAAACACTCGGTGCTTACCTGTCACTTTTCCATTACCTCCAAACAACATTCTTGATATGAACGAAGTTGTAGTTAATGATGTTCCATTTATTCCGCAATCGGTTTCAATTGACGCCACATCGGTTCCTACAACTGAATATGTCACTTTTACTGTTTTGCAATTGGGATACAAAAGAATAGTAAAAGGGGGAAAAGTATCACAATTTAATTTTCCTTCAATTAAAAATATGCAAATTTCGGTTGTCCCTTCCGATGGAGTGTCAACAGTTAAAACGTTCTTTTTTAATTTTCCATCTTTTATTGATGAACAAGGCTCCACAGATGTAACGGTGGGGGGAAGTATTAATCTTAATTCTTTACCGCCCCTTACAGCAACAAACAGATTAACCGTGTCTAAAATTGTAACAGGCGCGGTAACAAATGGCGCGGTAGCGCTTATAAGCACATCAACTACGCAAACAATTAAACTTCATTCTTTGTCAATTTCAAA
>NZ_SCKY01000024.1:0-57702 GCF_004100315.1 Hydrotalea sp. AMD
AAAGGCAATATGCCTGGCAGATATGGAGAAATATCTTGAATCCCTAAAAGAACAGCTTGAACATCACATAGCAACACATATAGGCCAGTCTAACATGCCATCCTAAATTACTATGAATCAATTGCCTTATGGAGGCAGGATTGTATTCAATTACATGGAAAGTTCAAGGATTTGATTACCTTGCATTACAGATATGAAAATTATTGCTTCAATAATGGCTTTTGTTGTGTTGTTCCTTTCAGTGGAACCGGCTTTAGCATTATTGAAGAAAAAACAATCAACTGAATGTTGTGGCGGAGGTTGCCACAAAACGGGTAATGAACAGAAACAGGAACCATCAAGCAACAATAATTCCCAAAACAATAATTGTAACCCTTTTCAATCATGCGCAAGCAACATTTGCAGCTTCACAGTAACTTCTTCTTTTTTCAATATTAAGGAGCCTCACTTTTATTCAAATAACTTTACTCCCTTTTCCGAAAACTTCCGCTCACAATTTGCTCCTGACTTCTGGCAACCGCCTAAGATAAGTTAATGAACTCCCCGACTATCTGTTTGATGTTATGTCTTTAGCTCATACTAAAGGCGTATTCTTATTCATTAACTCAAAAATTATTTTCAATGAAATCAAAATATTTCAGTGTAATGGCGTTGCTGTTTGCAATGTCGTTCACAATTGCACAGGTTAGTTGTGCCCAAACACCTAATCCACAATCAAAAGCTTCAAATCCTAACGATACAACTGTTACTGTAAAAGTATCAGGCATAACCTGTTCTGGTGATTTAAAAATGATTGCCGACAATGTAGAGAAAATGAATGGCGTAAGCAGTTGTAAGCAAGTGGGTAAAATGTCAACTTCCACAAGCTTTGAAGTGAAATTTGATGGCACAAAAATATCTTATTCAGAACTGGTAAAAGCCATTGAAGGTACGGCAAGCTGCGACCACCCAGACCAGCGGCCATATAAGGTAAAGGCAAAAAATTAAATTCATTAACAAACAGTATTGGCGCAGGTGTGAACATGCCTGTGCCAATACCTAAACTCCGTCAAATGAAAAAAATATTCATTTGCTTGTGCTTGTTAATGTTTTATTCATTTTCCTATGCACAAGCTGATACACTGCCACATGTACTTATTAAAAGGATTAGTGGTACTAAACTGTATGCTTCGGAATTAACAAACAAAAACAAACCTGTTTTAATTGCTTTCTGGGCTACCTGGTGCAAATTCTGTTTGGCAGAGCTTTCGGCAATTTCATCCCAATACCAATTATGGAAAGACTCAACCGGTATAAAACTGGTTGCTATTTCTACAGATGAAGGAGTAACAGAAGAATACATCAAAAGCTTTACAGAACGCCGCAATTGGCCTTTTGAAATCTATTGGGATTATAAAAAAGCTGTCAAGAAATCGCTTGGTATAGAGGAAATTCCTCACCTCTTGTTAGTTGATAACGGAGGTAGAATCATTTGGCAGAAAATTGGCTTCAACCCAGGTGATGAAACAATCATTTTCATAAAGCTTAAAGAGCTTTTACCAACTCAAAAAAATTAAGAGATGAAGGTACTATATATAATAACTGCAATAATTTTTATGATGCCAGGCATTTCAGCCGCACAATCACTCAAAGGCAAAGTTGTAACTGAAAACAATAAACCACTTGCAGGCGCAAGTGTACATTGGTTAGATTTACCCAATGGAACTATTACCGACAGTCTTGGAATATTTGAGCTGCAATTTTCAAAAAACACAGTCAAAAAACTAGTCGTTAGTTATGTTGGTTACCGGTCTGACACTATTGCAATCAACAATGAAGAAGCAGTGGAAATCAGGCTTGCGGAGGGTAAGCAATTAGGTGAAGTTATAGTAACTGGAAAACGACCCGGGATTTATATTTCAGAAATCAGCCCCATAAAAACCGAAGTAATAACAAAAGTGGAACTAAAAAAAGCCGCCTGCTGCGATTTGGCCGGTTGTTTTGAAACACAGGCGTCAGTTCAGCCACAAACTACCAATGTAATTACCAACTCTAAAGAATTACGAATACTTGGTTTATCCGGTGTTTACAACCAGGTGCTGATTGACGGGATGCCGATGATACAGGGACTTTCTTATACTTATGGCATCAGCAGCATACCGGGTACACTGGTTGACAATATTTATATTTCTAAAGGAGCAAACTCTGTGATACAGGGTTTTGAAAGCATAAGCGGTCAAATAAACGTAGAAACAAAAGAGCCTGATAACACCGATAAGCTTCTGTTGAATTTGTATGCAAATAGTTTTTTGGAAAAACATCTGAATGCCAACTATTCATTTAAATATAAGAAATGGAGTAGCCTTGCAGCATTTCATACAGTGCAACCTGCCAACAGGATTGACAGGGATAATGATAAGTTTATGGACCTCCCCTTGCTTACCAGGTATATGATTTCAAACAAATGGAAATATGGAAATGACAGGGACTGGGGTTGGAGTTCCAGGATTGGTATCCGTTATCTGAATGAACAAAGAATTGGCGGGCAAACAAATTTTAATATCAATACAGATAAAGGCACTACAAATGCTTACGGCCAAACTGTAAATATTCAGCAACCTGAGTTATGGACAAAAACCAGTTATCGTTTCAACGATAAACATAAAATTACATTCATTGGGTCATCATTTTATCAAAATCAGCACTCGTTTTTTGGTACTACAAAATACTCAGCCAGTCAAACAAATATTTATGCTAACCTGCAGTATGAATTATTGTACAAAGAAAAACACATACTAAAAACAGGTATAAGTTACAGGCATCTTTCTCTGAATGAGGATATTTCTTTTACAGCAAATCCGTTAAACAGAACCTTTGCAGGGAGATATCAAAGAATAGAAAATATCCCTGGCATTTTCGCCGAAAATACATTTAACTGGAAAGGTGATAAGTTGGTTTGGATTACAGGCATTCGTGCAGATTTTCATAACCAGTTCGGCACTTATATCACTCCAAGAACTTTACTTAAATATGAAATAAAAGAAAATTCAACCTTCAGGGCATCTGTAGGCACAGGATGGAGAACTGTAAATCTCTTTAGTGAAAATGTTGGTTTATTGGCAAGCTCAAGGGATATAGTTTTTACAGAGCAGTTAAAGCCGGAAAAAGCAATAAATTTTGGTGCAAATTTTACACAGAAGTTTGATAGTAAAAATATTGAGGGATATATCAGTATTGATTATTACCGAACCCAATTTCAAAATCAGATTTTTCCTGATTATGATGCCAGCCCATCTAAAGCAATCATTTCTAATTTCACTGGCAAATCAATTTCTGATGGTTTTCAGGTTGAAGCGTATTCAAAGTTTTTCAGTCGCTTTGAGGCTAAAGCAGCTTATGTGTATTTGGATGTGTACCGTAAAGTAAATGGGAGAAAATTTGTTCTTCCGTTTAATCCGGCACATAAAATTCTATCAACTCTTTCTTATAAGCCTTTAACCAGCAAATGGCATTTAGATGTAAACATACATTGGTACGGAGTACAGCAATTGCCCAATACATCTGCTAATCCGCCGGAGTTTCAGCGGCCTCAAAAATCAAAACCATTTACGCTTGTCAATGCACAGTTCACCAAAACATGGAAACAGTTTGAGGTATATGCAGGTTGTGAAAACATTTTTGACTTCAGGCAGCAACGGCCAATCATAAGCTGGCAAAATCCTTTCAGTCCTTATTTTGATACATCTTCTGTTTGGGGGCCAACAAGAGGAAGAGAATTATATCTGGGAGTTAGATTTATGATAAAATAAAAAAGGGTTCCTAAATCAACAGGATGTAATTATATAATATGGATGGTGATGTACTCCCTATCCTTCTTGCCTTTAGTTGGCGGCCCGCTGTACAAACAGTGATTCGCATGAACTATCATTTCAACTGGCAGGTTTTCAATTTGAGGTAAGCAGTTACATTTAACCATCAGCATAAATGGCAATAGCACCTTTCTCAAATGCTGAACTCATAATCTTCAGAGGTAATTTACCTGGACAGTATTTTGTTGTTTCTATCAGATAAACAACTCTCAGGTTGGTAAGTGGTTTTAGCCATTTCAGATACTCCTGAAGATGTTCCGCAATTTGCCTGACCTTTGTATTAGGCTTCTCTTTTATTACAAGCACAAATATGCCATTCTTTTCATTAGTCAGAAATCTGGCTGCTTTCAGCATTGCACCCAAATATCCTTTGCGGCTGGTGCCTGTATCACATTCCATAATGATATAATCATTTTCCTTTTTTAAAACAGTATCGGGTTTATATCCTTTAGCAAGCTGACCGCCTGAATTTAGAACTGAATAGCCTTCGGCATTGTGCAAGAGATTCTTAAATAACTTGTCTTTCATTTGTTCCTGTATAAACTATGGCTTGATATTCTGTAAAGTAAAGAAGATTCTATTTCAAGTGTGTCAAAATACAATTCAATATCAGACTTGCTCTTGCAGTAGCAAATTCTTCAAATCTATCCTCTGTCCACAAGGTTTCATCAGCAGGAATTAAATGTCGCTTTACAAAAGCTGCTTTATCTGTTACATGATTATTAATCCAGTCTTTGAAAGGGCTTGCATTTTTTAATCCTCTGTTAGTGCTGAAATCTATTAGTTGAGAGTTTCTGATACTATTGATTTTTGCTGATTCAATCTTTAGAGATTCTAATATTGATTTAGGCATGATGTGGTCAATATCATTTATTCTAATAGTCTGTCCTCTGTCGCACATCAGGTAATAAACAAATGAACTTTCTAATTCATCGAGGTTATCGATAGTATAAGTTCTGGTAAACGTAATTGGATGGTCTGTATAAACCTGGAACAATTCATCGGTTGGGAAATCTTTGTTCTTAAAATGCTGCATCTTATCTAATAGCTTACGGATGCCTGTTTTGTATGGTATCCATCCAGCGCCTTTACTTTTGAAAACCCCATTAATAAGTGAATGGTAAATCCATTTTTCCATTTTAGGATACTCTGTATTTTTAGCATCAAAATTGGCAAAGAATCTACCCAGTTCAGCATCGCTTATTTGCTTATGAAAAAGATGATAAGCAATAAAAAACAATGGAATAAAAGAACGGTTACCATCCTTATAGTAGTAATATAATTTTGAATTGATAAGAAAATCCTTGAGGCATTTCAGAGTAATTTTAATCCTATCCCTGTTTTTTATAGCAAATTGAGCATCGGCTGCTTCAATTGCAGCCATCTCTTTTTTGTGATTGTCCTGCAGCAGGAAAATCAATTTAATAAGATTATCCTGTGTTAGTCCAATTTCTTCATAGCTCTTTAAGGTTTCTTCTAAAAAACCTTCCATCTCCCATTCAAATCCTTTGAGCACAGAAGCTACCAAATCAAACGAAGAAAGCTTTGTGCCGCCATCGTTCAATCTTCGGAATAACTCAACGATTCTTTGTTTATTGGTTATTTCATCAAATGACTTATTCACTGACACTTTTGAAATACCAAGACAATCCGCTGTCAAGGTATTCTTGTAAAACGCTTTTATGTTTTTTTCAACATGTTTTGTTTGAATAGCATCCTGTATATTTTGTACCTTTATTATTTCTTCAGCAACCTGGTCTTCATCGTTGGTGTCTTTTAATCTTTTTAGCAAGGAACTGGCAAGATACCAGTTATGTTCAGGTATTGTTCTGTCTTCATTTCCCTTTGACTGTTTCGGAAGTTTACTTTCTTCCTTTTCAAACTTAAATTCAAATTCAGTATTATAATCACTGAACAAGTCAAAATATAAAACTTTGCCATTAAAACTCCCTTTTAGCCCTATATAAAAGGATTGCAATCGCTGTTGCCCGTCAATAACGAAATTTTGTAATTGGGTTAGAGTATCTACTTGTCTTGAATTTATGATGCCACCATCTTTTGTAAATGTCCTGTAATTAAAAAGTGGTTTACTTCCCTTTTCTTCCTCAATCACCATAATGCCGCCAAAAGAGTCACCTTTCAATAATGTATCAAACAGCAGTTCCATTTTTTCCTCATCCCAAACCAGTCTTCGCTGAATAACGGGGAGAACAAATTTTTCCTCTTCTATTTCGTTGATTACGTCTGATATTTTATATGATTTCCAGATTGCCATAAACAGTTAGTTATTGAATTGCTAATTTAGACTGATTTTCTTAATTATCAGGGAGACCCGGCACAGTCCTTCTGCCTTTTCAAACATTCTCCTTTATTATGACAGATGGCAGAACCACTGTGCCGGACAATGAACTCAGCAATTGAGTTTGGCTATCGGCAGATATACATAACCTGTCCTGCCAAACACAATTCCAGATAAATAAAGAAGCCATATACATTTGTAATCTAATCCTGAATGCTATATGTTGATTTTTGCTTACGGCTCAAATATGAATCTGAACAGGCTTACAAAAAGGGTTCCTTCGGCAGTGAAGGTTACCAACGCATTTCTTCCGGGATACAGATTAGTTTGTAACAAAGTAAGCAAGGATGGTTCTGCAAAAGCCAATATTATAAAGATTGATAATCTTGCTGAATTGGTTTGGGGAGTGTTGTTCACCATTAATAGTAATGAAAAATATTTGCTTGATAAAGCAGAAGGTTTAGGCATGGGTTACAATGAAGATATATTGACTTTTTTTGATGACATCAACAATACTTACACTGCCCAGGTTTATATTGCCGACAGTAACTCTATAGATAATACTTTGCTACCGTATGATTGGTATAAAGAATTTATTATAAGCGGTGCAATCCAAAATAAATTACCTGCTGAATATATTTCACAACTACAATCTATTATTTGCATTCGTGACCATGATGAAGAAAGAAGAACAAAAAACTATTCTATTCTTTCAGGAAAGTAGTATTTTTTTGTTACCGGCTTTTAAATCTTTGTGCATCTTCCGGTGCGACGCTCCGTTCATCGTTCTGTTCTTCTATCATCAATAGACCCGGCGCAATCCTTTCTCCATTTATATAAATCGTTACTCCTTCGTCATAACGAAACGGCGAAACCATTGCACCGGATAAAGATTATTGGGAATTGAGATTGGCTTCTCCACCAGATTCCAGAAATCGCTCCTGCCAAACACAATTCCAGGCATTCATATATTCCTGATACTTTAAAGAATACCCCTATCATTTCGCAAATAAGAATCCATAAATAGTAATAACCCGTTTTGTAAGAAAATGGGCAAAAGCGAAAGCGAAGCTATGCGGCTGCGATAATGATTTATCAAAGTGCAAAAAGACTACGGCATAAACAAGAATATACCACACTACTTACGATTTTATTTATTCCGTTTCCTTTTTGCTTCCATGCAGCCGCCTTACTGTAATGCTTTCTTTTTTTCCATTTTTTCTTTTACAAAACATTTTTTTTCATCATCAGAACACAATTAAACAATCATTTTTTAAACATTTAAAAATTCAGTTATGGAAATCATCGGAAGAATTACAGCAGACGCAACCATTATCGAAACAAAAGCAGGGAAAAAAGTGGTGAACTTTTCCATTGCTATTAATGACACTTACAAAGCAAAAGGCAGTACCGAAGTACAAAAAATTGTAACCTATGTAAACTGTTCGTACTGGATTAATCCGGGTGTATCGTCTTATTTAACCAAAGGTACTTTGGTAGAATGTTATGGCCGTATTAGTGCAAACGCCTGGACGAACAAAGAAGGCGAAGTAAAAGCCAGTCTTACATTCCATGTAAATACCATCAAACTGCATGGCCGTTCTACTGGTGGTAATGCAACACCTGCACCTGTAGTGCCAATGAACACCACACCTGCGGCAGTTTCAGAAGTTGCAGAGGATTTACCATTTTAACTTTCATGGCATCCCGTCAAACGGCGGGATGCCTTTCATTTTTTAATCATTCAAAAAATTATAACTATGGCACACAATATCAATTTTAATGAACAAACAGGTAAACACAGTTTCTTTTCAGTAAATGAAAAGGCATGGCATGGTTTGGGGCAAATTGTACAGGATTATCCCACCAGTAAAGAAGCATTGCAATTTGCAGGGCTTGATTTTGAAGTTTCCAAAAGACCTAATATTCACAGATTGGATAATGGAAACGAAATAGTTTCCAACAGTTCTTTTTATACTTACCGCCCTGATACCAACGCCATATTGGGTGACCGTTTGGGTAAAGATTATGAAGTAGTACAAAATGCAGATGCCTTTAGTTTTTTTGATGCTATTGTAGATGGTGATGGCATCCAATACGAAACCGCAGGAGCATTAGGCAAAGGCGAGAAGATTTTTATAACAGCCAAACTTCCCGGTTATATCAAAGTGGGCAATGATGATATGATTGAAAAGTATTTATTTCTTACCACTTCGCATGATGGTTTTGGAAGCATCATGGCGGCATTTACACCTACAAGAATTGTTTGTAACAATACCCTCAGTGCCGCTTTGAGAAACTGTAGTAATTCCGTTAAAATTCGTCATACTGTCAATGCGAAAGAACGGCTGGAGGAAGCTCACAAAGTAATGGGAATATCTAACCAGCTTTCTGTACAGTTAGAAGGGATTTTTAACCAATGGGCAAAGGTTCGTATTACCGATAAGGAAGTACAGAAGCTAATACAAATGGCGATGGTTCCTAATAAAGAGGTATTGCAAAACATTCAGAAAGGAGAACTGGATGAACTGAGTACTTGTTTTAAAAATATGTGTGATGATGTGTATGAATATAACATGAGCAGCCTATCGCAGCAATACGAAACCACAAAAGGAACGGTGTTTGGAGCTTACAACGCTATTACCGGCTATTTTCAGAATGTAAGAAATTACAAAGATGATGAAGCCAAAATGAAATCCTTATTGTACGGAGGAACGGCACAGTTAAGAACACAAAAAGCCTTTCAACTTTGTGAGGATTTTGTAAAGAGTGAAATGGTGGGTATTTATAATTGACGATTATTAAGGGGCATTGCAAAATGCCCCTTAAACTTGTAAAAAAGCTGCCCCGCAACATCGTGGTAGAGTTTACAAAATGGCGGGGCAGCTTGAGGTTTTGGTGATAATAGATTGTAATGGTAAATTTGGATAATGCACTATGCTATGCAAATAGAACCAATTAGGAAAGCCCTGATAATCGGTTCCCCCGGTATTGAGGGTGTGGACTATTTATATAGCACCTCAACAGATGTCACGAATATCAAAAATCACTTGCTTTCTTCAAGGGGAGGTAAATGGAAGGATAACGAGATACAAGTGTTATGGGATCCGGGCATTGCAGAATTAGCTGCAATTGTAGAAAACACAATTGCAGATTATCTTTTTGTTTATTATGCTGGACACGGTTATGAGACTACTATCAGAGAAAGAAAAATATGCTTATGTGATGCAGATGTTTCTGACTTTTTTCTGCTGAATAATAGTCCCCGGCAATTAATAGTGATTGATGCCTGCCGGGAAAAAGAATATCCCGCAATCAGCGGTATTCCGGAGGAGGAAGAATGGTTGCCTTTTGATGGTTATTATCCGGAAAGAGAGGCATTTGATAATTATATTTTGCAATCGCCGGTTGGAAAGAAAATAATTCATGCAACAAAAAGTGGGTTTGCTTCATGGGAAGATGTAAATGGTAGAGGTGGCATATTTACGACCAGTTTAATACTAAGTGCAAGAAAAATTCAATGCGCTGCTCTTTATGCTCCGCATAGTATAGAACAATCACTCAAAAAGGCAAGAAAGATTATTAAACAGTCAGGCGATGAACAAGAACCTGAGATAGTTTATTCAAGCGGCAACATGCAGGTACCGTTTGCTGTTTACGTTAAGACTGAAGCTAAAGCGGTTTATTCAAATTTCTCCAATCATAATAAGCCCCGAACTATCTCAAGAAGAGAGCCATCAAATTCTGGAGCTTTAGCCTTGGGTTTAATATTACTTGGGATTGTTTTAATAGCTAATAGTTCCGATTAAAAGCTTCTTATTTTCTTCATTAATTCTCCCACAAAGTTCGCCTTTTGTCTCCGTGGCGGCAATGAAATTCCGGCATAAAAAAGCTGTTCACACATAATTTAAGATACTATTTATTCCGTTGCTTCATTGCCTTGGTCGCCAAAAGACGGGACAGGTTCCATAATTAATTTTTAAATCTTTAAAATGAAATGTTATGGAACAGTTAGTAATGAATTTTCCGGAATGGACAAGAGTAGCTGAAGTAGAATTGGTGTATAAAACAAAAGTAAAGGCTTCTGAGCGGCCAAAGATTTCCAGCGTTAAAGATTGTTATCAATTGCTGAAAGAACTATGGAATGAAAACACTATTGAGATGCAGGAAGAATTTAAAGTGTTGCTATTGAACAGGGGTAACAAAGTAATTGGTGTTTATGAAGCTTCCGCAGGTGGTATTACAGGTACAGTGGCAGACCCAAGATTGATACTGGCTGCTGCTATTAAATCTCTTGCTGTAAGCATTATTCTTTCTCACAATCATCCGTCAGGAAATCTAAAACCAAGCAGGGCTGATGAAGAATTAACTCAAAAGATAAAAGTTGCTGCTTCTTACCACGATATAAAAGTGATAGACCACATTATTATTACCTGCGAAGGGTATTATAGCTTTGCTGATGAGGGGTTATTGTAAGCCCCTCTAAATCATTCTATTTCATTCTCTTAACTAAAAATGCTATTTTCGGTATATGACCTTTGAGGAAATTCTTGTACAATTTAAAACAGCCAAACCTTTACTGCTTTTAAGGGCTAAAAATGCTGCATTTATTATTTCCTTTTTCCAAAAGGTATTTTCAGATGCAAACGTAACCACCATTACAAATAGCGAATTGCGAAGTAAGCTGGAAGGATATATGGAAGAACTGTCTTATGAAGAAAAAGATGAAGAACTGGATGCCGGGACATTGTTTGATGACTTCTCAATCAGGGCATCACAGTACATTGATAAATGGAGCAATGGCGGATTCTTAAGTAAATATCCCAACGATGAAGGCGAAGACCTGCATGAATTAACTCCAGACACTCGTAAGGCTTTAAAATGGATTGCTGATTTAGAACGCAGGGAACATGTAGGAACAAACAGCCGTTTCAAGGATATTTTCTTTAAGCTTCAAAAAATGATTGAACAGACTAACGAAGATGCAGAAGCAAGAATAGAAGAATTGCAAAAGAAAAAATGGGCTATTGAAGACGAGATAAACCTGTTAAAGTCTGGAAAGAAACCATCAGTGTTTGATGAAACAGAGATTAAAGAACAATTTTACGATCTAAACAAAATGGCAAGGGAACTGCTTGCAGATTTCAGCGAAGTAGAACAGAACTTTGAACAAATAAGAAAGGATATACAACGGAAGTACACAGAAAAAGATATAGCTAAAGGTACATTATTGGTATTTGCTTTGGATGCCCTTGATGACATTGACCAGAAGCCACAGGGAAAAAGTTTTAAAGCTTTTTGGGAATTTTTGATGGACGAAAGAAGACAACAGGAATTTACACAACTTACGGAAAGACTTTATCATCTTTTGAATGAACACAATATTGATTATAATAACGACAGGTTTTTAAAACACCTGAAGCGCTACCTGCATGTATCAGGACGTAAAGTGATTGATTCAAACAGAAAATTAAGCGAAAAAATTAGCCGTGTACTTTCTGAAAAAAATATGCTGGAAAGAAGGCGGGCAATGGAGTTGATTGGCGATATAAGGCAAATGGCTTATTCCCTTATTGAAACAAAAATAAAGGAAGATGATTTTATAGTTATTGAGGATGAGCCCTACATTAATCTTTTTGACAGATGGGAACCCGGTGAAGAGAAAGACGATATTACGGGCATATTATTCCCTGATGGCACCGGCGAAGATGGGGATGCCGATTTTAAATTACTCTTTGACCAGTTTACAATTGACAGAAAGAAACTATTACAGAGAATTGATACTATGCTTGAAGAAAAGACTCAGGTTACATTGAAAGAAATTATTGATGAATATGGAATTGAAAATGGACTGAGTGAAATAGTTGGTTATTTTTCGATAGCTACTTCAAGTACGCATCATATAATAATAGAAGAAGCGAAAGAGCCAATTTTAATTGGTGAAAGAAAGGTAAATGTGCCAATGGTGATTTATACACGGCCAACAACAAATTAATATGGAAACAAAAATAGCAAGAGCTCCATTTGCAGCAGTAATTATTAAACTATTGCAAGGGCCGGTTTATGCAGATGATAAAAACATCTGGCGGGAATTATTAGGTTGGCAATCTGCCATACAGGAATATTTCGGTAAAATAGGTATGGAACTTATCATTAATGAGCCAGATGGTTTTGCAAGGATTATGCAACCTGAAACTGATGAAAATGATGATAATCCATTGCCACGCCTTATGAAAAAGCAGTCTTTAAATTATGAGGCTACATTGCTTGCTGTAATGCTGAGGGAAGGGCTTGAAGAATTTGATGTTAAAAGTGACGGAACAAAATTCTATCTCACCCAAAAAGAAATAAAAGAACGGATAGAATTGTTTTCTAAAGAACAAACCAACAAAAGTAAATTATGGAAAGACTTGTCAAAGCCAATAACCAGTTTAATAAATATTGGCATCCTGAAACTCAACCGGGAAGATAGTGTCAATAAAGACAATAACCAGTATGAAATAAAAAGAATTATCAAAGCCTTTATCAGTAATGATAAGCTTGAAGAAATAAAGAATAAGTTAAGCAACTATGTCAACCCTGTTCAGTAATAATAATTCAGATAATGGATACCGGCTTAGATACCTGGAGGTGTTTAACTGGGGTACATTCAATGGTAAGGTATATAAACTACAGCCCGATGGCCGCACTTCTCTGCTTACAGGTGCAAATGGCAGTGGCAAAACGACGTTGATTGATGCGTTACTTACTATACTTGTACCTACTAATAAAAGATTTTATAACCAATCTTCGGGTGCTGAATCCAAAAAAGAACGGGATGAAAATTCCTATTTCTGGGGCTATCATGGTAAAACATTTTCTGAAGCAGAGGAAAAGTCAAAGACGGAACAGTTGCGTACCAAAGCGGATAATCCTTATTCAGTTCTACTCGCCTGTTTTCAAAATTCAGGCACACAACATACAATTACATTGGTGCAGGCGAGGTGGTTTGGTAATGGCGGACTGCAAAAGGTATTTATTGTTTCACCTTATCCCCTGAATATAAATGACAACTTTGGAAAAGACCATTTTGACTTTAGAGGCGACTGGAAGAAAAAGCTGGTAAAACAATACGCCAAAACTGAAGTGTATAACAGCTTTAAAGAATATGCGGCCAGGTTTAGTGAACTGTTTGGTTTAAGAGACAAAGCTCTTTCACTTTTCAGCCAGACCGTGGGTATAAAAGTATTAGGTGACTTAACCAATTTCATACGCCAGGAAATGCTGGAGGAGGCAGATGCAGAAGAACAATTTAAAAGCCTTTACAATCATTATAGCGATTTATTAATAAGTCATAAGGCGATACAAAAAGACGAAAAGCAGCTTGAGCTTTTACAGCCTGTAATTGAAAATAAATCCAAGCTAACAGAATTACGGAGTAAAAAGGAAAAGCTGGATTTTATCGAAGAACAAATGCCCTTTTATCTTGGTAAAATTGAGTATGGATTATTGGAGAAAGATGTTGAAAGGCTTGAACTGGATATTGAAATTGCCACAAAGGATAAAGAGTTAGTTTCGGCTTCTGTAGATAGTCTTGATAAAGAAAAGGAGCATCTTATTACTCAAAGGGCTGCACTTAATATAGACAGCCAGGTCTCTTTGCTGAATAAAGATATTGACAGCGAAACAGAAAAACGAAATCGCAAGAGTGCTGAGAATACCCGGTATGTAAAATTCTGTGAACAGTTAAAGCTGGATACCGATATTGATGCAAATGTATTCAGAGATAATTATAATAAAATCCTTGAGTTAAACTCTTCAGTTCCGGCAGAAGCGGAAAAGTTTGGTGAAAAGAAATTGAGACTAAAAATTGAGCAGGAAAGTGTAAGTAATAAAATTGATAACCTGCAGCAGCAAATCACATCTCTTTTGTCCAGAAAAAACAGGATTCCCGACGACCTTATTAATGCAAGAAAAAGATTAGTCGATATACTGGAAACAACAGAAGATGAAATTCCGTTTGCAGGTGAATTAATCAAAGTGAAAACATCTGAACAGCTTTGGGAAGATTCAATTGAAAAACTATTACACAATTTCTCTATGCAACTTCTGGTTCCTGAAAAATTCAGCAAAGCAGCAAACCAGTTTATTTACAATAATGATATGCGAACAAAACTGGTATATTATAAAATTGAACGAAGACCTTCCAACAGTATTCTACGCTGGCCAGCGGATAACGATGCTTTAGTAAATAAATTGGAATTAAAGGAATCAGAATACACAAAATGGCTTGAAACCACACTGCTTGACAGATTTAATTATTATTGTACGGATGATTTAGAAGTGTTTTATGGTTCGCCAAAAGCCATTACTTCAAATGGTTTGATAAGAAATGTAAACAGGCATGAGAAAGATGACAGGCCGGGAAGATGGGATAAATCAAGATACAGGCTGGGATGGGATAATAAAGCAACCATTCAGTACCTGCTACAGCAAAAATCAAATGAAGAAAAACTCCATACTAAACTGTCTGATGAAATAAAAGAATTAACACCACTTATTTCGGTTTTACAATCAAAAGCCCAAACTATTTCTAACCTCATACAGATAAAAAATTATGACGACATAAATTCAGCTCAACATGCAGAAAAGATTAACGCATTGAACAAACAGGTGCAGGATTTAAAAAAATCATCTGATGCTTATGAATTAATCGTCAATCAAATAAAAGAAGTAGAAAAGCAACTGCAGACCCAGAAAGATAATAGAGATGCGCTGATAACAAAGATTAGTAAACTGGACGATGAATATAACAGTAAGAATCTGCATAAGTTTAATCTGAAGTTTGAAGAATTGCAGGAAGCAGGTGAACAGGTAATTATTGAATTTATAAATGAAGAAGAAATTGCTTCATCTGGTATGCAAACATTAGCGCAGTTTGACAGTATGGTGGCGCAGGCTGCCATTAAATTAAAAACAAGACAAAAAACAGCAGGCAATGCCGTTAATAAACTCGAACTTGATACCACTACATTAATTGCCGCCTTTAAAAATCCAGGAGAAAAAATCACCAACGAATTTGCTAACTGGAGCGGTGATGTAATGAACATAAAAGCAGACCTGACAGGGCTTGATGATTTGGAAGATTTATATAAAACTATAAAAACGCAGCGGCTGGTTGAACATAAACGAAGGTTCCGGGATTATATGGATAAAAGTATGCTGGATGCCCTTACAAGCTACAGGGCCTGGCTTAACAATGAACTGTGTAAAATTGAGGATATGATTGAAGAGTTGAATGTGCCACTCAAAAAAATAACTTTCAACCGAAATCCTGATACTTATCTTCAGTTGGAATGCCGACAGCTAAGGGGTGAAAATGAAATAAATATTTTCCGGGGTCAGTTAAATAGTGCCATACCTAATACACTGGATTTTGCTATTCAGAAAGATGAAAATTACCGGCAGGAAGTATTTAATAAAATAAAAGAGTTAATTACTGAATTGCAAAAGGAAGAAACCTGGCGAAGGAAAGTAACAGATGTAAGAAACTGGCTTGTATTCAGTGCCAGGGAATATTCGGCTGTAGAAAATAAAGCTGGTCAATATCATGATAACACAGCCAGTTATTCCGGTGGGCAAAAAGCACAATTTACTTATGCGATTTTAGGTGCAGCTATTGCCCACCAGTTTGGCATATTTCAGCAGGGTAAACAGCATAAGAGTCTCCGCTTTATTACGGTTGATGAAGCTTTTAGCAAATTGGACCCTGAAAAAAGCCGGTTCCTGATGGAATTTTGCGCCCAGTTAAATCTTCAAATTTTAGTAGTTACTCCATTGGATAAAATTAATATAGCAGAACCCTATATTAGCTCTGTTCATTTTGTAGAAATAAAAAACAAGAAAAGTTCTGTCCTGTACAATCTAACCATGGAACAGTATTACGAAAAGAAAGAAAGCTTTAAACAATTAGCCGAGACCAAAGAATGATTACGCCAAAAGAACTATTTGAGAAATCAACAAAGCAGTTTTTTAAAACTGTAAGTGCTGTGCTGAAAGGTGAAGAGGTATTTCCGTTAGTTATATCTTCTAATAAAAAAGTTTCCGGTACAAATTTCAGCGAATTGAAAGATGCTATTGTACCCTTGTATCAACATTCAAAAGATGCAAAAGGCAAAGGATACACTGTAGAGTGGAGAGAGAAAACAATTGATGGTACAAAACAAAAAATACCAGCCAAAATATATTTTGAAAGTTTTTCTGATTATCTTTTTTTTACAAAGAAGGTTGCTGGTTATTCAGCAATTTATAATGCCTTTAATTTGCTTACAGCATCCTTCCCAATATTATCAGAATGGGCGAAAGATAATGTACCATTTTTATTAAATGAATCAGGCAATCTGCCCGATTTAATAAAAGTCTGTAACTATTTTAGTAAGAATAAGCCGCCTCATAATTTGTATTTAAGGGAACTGCCCATAGAAGTTCATTCAAAATTTATTGAAGATAATACAGCAGCCCTGAAAAAGCTGTTAGACATACTATTACCACCAGATTGGATAAATAAAAATGAAACGAGTTTTTCAGGACGCTACTATATCAAAAAACCCAATGTTTATGCCCAAATAAGAATATTAGATGAGAGCCTGAAACATGCTGTTGGATTCGATGAAGTAGCACTAACTATAGACGATTCAGCCTTGCTAAACTGGCAACCAGAGAAGGTATTTATTATTGAAAACAGGGCTTGTTTTCTTTCGTTTCCCAAAATAAAAAATGCCGTAGCTATTTTTGGGGAAGGTTTTAAAAGCCGGGTAAGTAAACACATTCCATGGCTAGCTAAAGCAGAGCTTTACTGCTGGTTTGACCTTGATGCTGCTGGCTTTGAAATGCTGAATATCATCCGGCAATATTATCCTTCTGCATTAAGCTTATTGATGGACAAAGTAACTTATGAGCAGTTCAAACAGTTTGCAGTTACATCTACCTATAGAAAGTTGCAACTTGATATGCTAAATGAGGATGAAGTGTGGCTGTATGAATTCTTGCAAACAAATAATAAGAGATTAGAACAGGAAAGAATAACGAACAACTATATTTTGGAGAGGCTTAATTTAACAAGCCAATAAACAAGAAATCAGTGAGTATCAATTTTTAATTTTAGAGCAATTAAAATACTCTTAGCAACCCCTGTATTTGCTTCCGGTACATCATACCAATTACCCTCTTTAGTCTTGTATAATTTGTATTTTTCTCCGGCAGAATTTGTAATGAAATATTCATCTAATACAGCAACCACTGTACCTAAAACATTTACTATTTCTACCTTCTTTATTGTGTAAGAAAACAGGCTGTTATCGCCTAAAACAATCTTTTTAATTTCTTCAGTCTTTATATCCATTTTTATGCAGCTAAAATAATCATTCTGTAATTAACGAAATAAAAGTGTTGCCTGACTAAATATTAGCCATGCAAATTGCAATACTGGTACACATTTTACACCTCTTTTCTTATGACTTTACAGGAGCATAAAATATCCCCAACGGATAGATTTTGTAAAGAAGTAATGTGCCCGGTCTTGCACATGGCAAGATGTACAAACGTTATACGTTTGGGGCATCTTGCCCTTCACTCCGAAGTCGTTTCGGGGCATTGAAACAGAAAACTTAAAACCATGAAGAAGTTAGAAAGTGAAGTGAGGAGTAAAATGGTAGTAGTACGGATGAATGAAACTGAAATAAATGAGCTAACAAAGCTGCAAGGAAAAACCACTGAAAAAGATACCAGCAGTTACCTGCGAAAAGTGGCTTTGCAAAAACCTGTAACAGTTAAGTACAGAAACGAAAGTGCAGATGATTTTTTATTAGACATGCTGAACCTGAAAAAAGAACTGAATGCTATCGGCAACAATTTTAACCAGGCAGTACACAAATTGCATTTGCTGGACAAGATACCGGAGTTCAGGGTTTGGGTGCAGCAGTATGACGGTTTGCAGAAAACGCTAATTAGTAAAGTAGAAGAAATAAAATTGAGAATGAATCAACTCTATGAGCAATGGTTGCAAAAATAACCATACCAAAAAGTATTGAAGCTGCACTAAACTACAACGAAAAGAAGGTGCTGAAAGGGAATGCTGTTTGCCTTCATGCAGCCAACTATTTAAAAAACGCAAAAGAGATGAACTTTTATCAGAAGCTGGCTGGTTTTGAAAGACTAAATACTTTGAATGAAAGGGCAACAACAAAAACGCTGCATGTATCTCTCAACTTTGACCCATCAGAAAAGCTGAATGAAAACAAGCTGTTACAAATTGCATCAGACTATATGCAGAAGATAGGATTTAGCGAGCAACCTTACTTGGTTTACAAACATGAAGATGCCGGGCATCCACACATTCACATTGTAAGCACTACTATCAAACAAGATGGCAGCAGAATTAACACCCACAATATCGGCAGAAACCAATCTGAAAAGGCAAGAAAGGAAATTGAGAAAACTTATGGATTGGTAAAAGCAGAAAGGCAGCAGCAATTAAGAAGTCCAGGTATCAAATCTGTTGATGTTGAGAAAGCGATTTACGGAAAGTTGGAAACCAAGAAAAGTATTTCAAATGTTGTGGGTGCAGTTTTCAGTCAATACAAGTTTGCTTCATTACCGGAATTTAATGCGGCGTTAAAACAGTTCAATGTAATCGCAGACAGAGGCAAAGAAGAAGGCAGGATTTACAAGAACCGTGGATTAGTTTATCGTATTCTGGATGCTGATAGAAATAAGGTTGGTGTACCTATCAAAGCAAGTTCTATTTCTTGCAAGCCTATTTTGAATAATCTGGAGAAGAAATTTACAGCTAACGAAACTGCGAAAGAATCATTAAAACCATTTGTAAAAACTAAACTGGATGATTGCCTTTCCCAATCACCCTCTACAATGAAAGAATTGCTGGAGCATTTGAAACAGAAAAGCATATATACACTGCTTCGCCAAAATGCTGAAGGCAGGTTGTACGGAATTACTTTCGTTGACAACCAAAACAAAGTTGTTTTCAATGGTAGTGATTTAGGAAAAGGTTATAGTGCTGCAGCATTGCAAAGCAGGTTAGTAACTGGTAAAGAAAAATCACAAACACAAGATGAAACAAAAGGCGGAGGTTCCGGCGGTTCCATTCAAAAAGAAATGGTTCAGCAAAAGCAACAGGAAAAAACAATTCCATTTACAACCAAAACTGAAAGCCCATTAGATTTGTTGCTTTCTACCAAAGAGCAATATGACAATACGCCTTACAGTCTGCTTAGAAAGAAACGAAAAAAGAAGAAACCAAATTTGTAAAATGTAAAAAGAAGTTATGTCACACACAGGAGAGAATGAACAGGGGCTGCGGAAAATAGTTGACCTGACAAGGTTTGCCAGCATCTTTATTTTGCTGCTGCATTTTTATTATTACTGCTATGTGGCATTTGAGCAATGGGAATTAAAATCTACCATAACTGACAGGCTGATGAAAAACATTTCCAACACAGGATTATTCCATAATCAGCTTACATCAAAGTTTATGGCATTGGGGCTGCTGATAATTTCATTATTTGGAGCACAGGGCAAGAAAGATGAAAAGATAAACTGGAAAAGCATCACTGCTTATTTGCTGATTGGAATGCTGCTATATTTTTCAAGCCAGCTATTTTTCAAATTACAATATGATGTGCAGACCGTTGCGATTGTTTACATCACCGCCACCGGCATTGGCTTTTTATTGATACTTGCTGGTGGCAATTTACTCAGCCGTTTAATTCGGTACAATCTGGGCAATGATGTTTTCAATTCACTTAACGAAACATTTCCGCAGGAAGAACGGCTTATCTCCAATGAATATTCCATCAACCTGCCTGCCCGTTACAATCTTAAAGGCAGGGTAAGAAAAAGTTGGATAAATATCATCAATCCTTTTCGGGGTTTGCTGGTTATCGGAAGTCCCGGTGCCGGTAAAAGCTGGTTTGTCATTCAGCATGTTATCAAGCAGCATATTGAAAAAGGCTTTGCCATGTTTGTGTATGATTTTAAATACGATGACCTGAGCAAGATTGTTTACAACTGGCTGCAACAAAACAAACACAACTACTCGGTAAAGCCATCTTTTTATGTAATCAATTTTGATAACCTTTCTGTATCGCACCGCTGCAATCCGCTGGACCCAAATAGTATGAATGATATAACTGATGCAACCGAAAGCGCCAGGACAATTTTATTAGGGCTGAACAGGGAGTGGATAAACAAGCAAGGAGATTTCTTTGTAGAGTCACCAATCAATTTTGTTACGGCTGTCATTTGGTTTTTGCGAAAATATGCTGATGGAAAATATTGCACCCTGCCGCATGTAATAGAACTGATGCAGGCAGAGTATGATGAATTGTTTCCGGTGCTAAACACACAACCAGAAATTGAAGTGTTAGTTAACCCATTCATTACAGCCTATCAAAACGATGCAATGGAGCAATTAGAGGGACAGGTGGCTTCTGCTAAAATCGGTATGGCAAGGCTTGCCGCTCCGCAGTTGTATTGGGTGCTGAGCGGTAATGATTTTACATTAGACATCAATAATCCAAAACATCCAAAAATTGTTTGCGTAGGCAACAACCCGGAGAAGCAGCAGATTTATGGAGCTGTGTTATCGCTGTATGTTTCCCGGCTGGTAAGGCAAGTCAATAAAAAAGGAATGCAGAAATGCAGTTTGGTATTTGATGAATTTCCCACTATCTATTTCAACAATATTGACAGCCTGATTGCCACTGCAAGAAGCAATAAAGTTGCGACCACTCTTGCCATGCAGGATTTTAGTCAACTTAAAAAAGATTATGGCCGGGAGCAAGCCGATGTAATTGTAAACATTACTGGCAATATCATCAGTGGCCAGGTGATGGGAGAAACATCTAAACTGCTAAGTGAACGTTTCGGAAAAATAATGCAGGACCGGCAGAGTGTTTCCATTAACCGGATGGATACTTCCATCAGCCATTCTAAGCAATTGGATAGTGCTATACCTGCCAGTAAAATTGCAGCCCTTTCTTCCGGTGAGTTTGTAGGTATGGTTGCTGATGACCCATTAGAAAAAATCAAACTCAAAATGTTTCACTCCGAAATCATCAACGACCATGATAAACTAAATGCTGAAGTGAGCAATTACAGGGATATTCCTGCGGTCTCTAATGTTACACAGCAGCAAGTGCTGGATAATTACTACCAGGTAAAGATAGATATTAAGCGATTGATTGGGGAGGAAGTGGGGAGGTTGAAAAAGGAAATGTCTGAAGTAAATAATCTTGATAATTTAAAGTAATAAACTTGCCGTTGAAAATAGCAGTGCCTAAAACGCTGTCTTTCATGGATTTTGACTGTTTTGTAAATACTAAATGTTCTATAAAATAACTACCTTTATTAACATTTAATTTTAAACGTAAATACGCTTAGTATTTTTTAAACTAAACTATGAGAATTGATTTTACGGATGTCCAAAATTTCAGGAGATTAAAAAATTGCAGAATATACTTTTCAGATAAAGAAACAGTTTTTGTAGGCCCCAACAACAGTGGTAAAACCACTGCTATGGATGCCCTCATTATTTTTTTCAAAGCAAAGAAGTTTACTACAAGGGACTTTACTCTTTCCAACTGGAAACATCTAAATGCTATTTGCGAAGAATGGCTTAAAGAAAGCGATGTCGCCAAGATTGATTTGAAGATTGACAAGTGGGAGGAACATTTGCCAACATTAGACGTATGGCTTTCTGTTAAGCCAACAGAAATCCATTATGTAAGCCACCTCATCCCAACCCTTAGCTGGACCGGGGGTTCTTTAGGCATAAGATTGCGGTTTGAGCCAGTTGATGTGTCGGCACTTTACAAAGAGTTTTATAGCATTTGTGGCAATGCCCGTAAAATGTCTGCTGCAAAAAAGAAAGGAACACCCGGGTTCAGTTTGTGGCCAAAAGATATGTGGGATTTTTTAGAAAAACGGCTGCATGAATTTTTTACAATCAAAACTTATCTGCTTGACCCTGCTTGTAAAACTACCGTTCAAAAATTACCTGCCAACAGTTTACCATTAGATACAGATGCATTAAAGGGATTAATTAAAGTTGATATTATTAATGCTCAACGGGGTTTTACAGATGTAAATACCGAAGGTGGCGAAACTACAGGCACACAGAAAAATCTTTCTAATCAGCTACGCAATTATTATGAAAAGCATCTGAACCCGGAGTTAAATACTACTGAAAAAGATGTAGAAGCGTTGAGGGCAATGGAAGATGCCAAGAAATTATTTGAAGAAAACCTCAAGGAAAGTTTTAAATCAGCTATTGGAGAACTTGAAGGGCTTAATTATCCTGGCTTTGGAAATCCAACAATTAGTTTGGCAAGCAACATCAATACCACTGAAAGCCTGAAGCATGATTCATCAGTAAGATACAGTCTTGGTGATGAAGGGGCGGAATTAAGCCTGCCTGAAAAATACAATGGACTTGGATATCAAAACCTTATTTCCATGATTTTTAAACTTATTCGCTTCAGGGATGAGTGGATGCAGGTAGGGAAAAGTTACAGACCAAGCAGTACAGCATCTGCCATACCTGAATTTGAACCATTGCATTTGGTATTGATTGAAGAACCTGAAGCACATTTACATGCACAGGTTCAGCAGGTGTTTATTCGTGAAGCATACCGGGTATTAAGGAGTAATAACAACCTGTTAGATGATAAATTTATTACGCAGCTTGTAATCAGCACCCACTCCAATCATATAGCACATGAAATAGATTTTACAAGCCTGCGATATTTCAAAAGAGAGCAGGCTGCCGGACAATCTATTGCCACATCCAAAGTGATAAACTTATCAAACACTTTTGGTAATAATGATGATACTACTAAATTCGCAGTCCGTTATTTGCGAACAACACATTGTGATTTGTTTTTTGCAGATGCAGTAATATTGGTGGAAGGACCTGCGGAGCGGATGCTGGTTCCTTACTTCATTAGGCATCATACCGACTTGAATAATGCATATATCTCTATTTTAGAAATTGGCGGTAGTCATGCACATACATTGAAGCCTCTTATAGAAAGTCTTGGCATTATAACCCTAATTATTACTGACCTGGATGCGGTAAACCCGGCAGCAAACAACAGTAAAGTTCAACCTGATAAGGGTAAAGGTTATAAAACTGGAAATGACACATTGAAGAAGTGGCTTCCTGTGGCAGACGAACTTGATAAATTGCTTGCGTTAGATTTTGCAAAGAAACAAGATGCAGGTTTTCCGGTGAGGGTCGCTTATCAAACTACTATTAAACTGAAGGAGGGGGCTAAAGAAATTGAAGTGTACCCATATACATTTGAGGATTCGCTGGTACTCACTAATAAAAGTATTTTTGAAGCACTTACAAGTGGAACAGGGCTGCTTAAAAAAATGATTAATGCGGCAAAAGAAACAGATGTGAAAAAAGCAGCGAAGGAAATGTATGATGCTATTACAGATAAAGGCGCAAAAAAGGCAGAGTTTGCCTTAGACCTATTTTATTTTAATGAACCAAATATTCTTATTACTCCTGCATACATTAAGGAAGGATTGGACTGGCTTGAAGAAAGATTAAAGCCAAAGAAAAAAGATGTTAAACCTGTTACTCAAAAAACAAAGAAATGAGTGTATCAGTAAAACAAAATACCGTAGATGATAATGTAGATGAGGAAATATATGCCTGTCTTAATCCAGACAGCCCTAAAAGTTTTTTTCTTTTTGCCGGGGCAGGTTCTGGAAAGACCCGTTCACTTGTAAATGTTTTGCAGCGTTTCAAAAATGACTATGGAAAACGTTTTCGGCTTCATCGGAAAAAAATAGCCATTATTACATACACTAATGCTGCAAGTGATGAAATAACCCGCCGGCTTGAATTTGATTCCATATTTTCTGTGAGTACAATACACAGTTTTGCATGGGAAGCCATTAAGCATTATACTTTCGATATCAGAGAATGGCTTAGAAAGAGTTTGTCTGCAGAGATTAATACTTTAAATGCTGAACAAAGTAAAAGCAGGGACCTGGGCAATAAAACTTCTGTAGAAAGAGCAGCCAAAATTAAATCTAAATCTAAACGATTTGATTCACTTGATTCAATTGTGAAATTTACTTACAATCCCAATGGAGATAATATTACACGGGATTCATTAAATCATACAGAAGTAATAAGTATTGCTGCGCATTTCATTACTAACCTTCCATTAATGCAGGATATTGTCATAAGCCGTTTTCCTGTTATCCTAATTGATGAAAGCCAAGACACAAAACGGGAGCTTATTGATGCATTTTTTCTTCTTCAGCAGCAAAAGAAAGAATCATTTTCATTAGGATTGTTTGGCGATACTATGCAGCGTATATACATGGATGGAAAAGAGAACCTGGGACGAAACCTTCCACAGGAATGGATAACACCTGCCAAGAAAATGAACCATCGTTCAGGTAAAAAAATAATACGGTTAATTAATAACATAAGGAAAGGAATTGACGGACAGGAACAGCAACCAAGAACTGATAAGGAAGATGGATTTGTAAGATTATTCATTGTGCCACGAAATATTGATAAGCAGAAAGCAGAAGTAAAGATATGCGAACGAATGATGGCTATTACAAATGATTCACTTTGGCACAGTGAAGAAAATAAAGATGTGAAAACACTTATATTGGAGCATCACATGGCTGCAAGGCGCATGGGCTTTTTTGATTTTTTTGCACCCTTATATGAGCAGGACAGACTTCGTACAGGGTTGCTGGACGGTACTCTTCCTTCTCTTAGATTATTTACAAAAATTATTTTGCCTTTGATAGAAGCCCATATAACCGGAGACCAGTTTGAGGTAACACGAATTGTAAAAGCTAACGCAGAAATACTAACGAAAGAACAATTGGTACGAAGTGAGGAGCAGCTTGAGAATGTGAAGAAAGCAAAGAAAATGCTGGAAAGCCTTTTGCAGTTATGGGATAACGGCAAAGATCCATTATTGAAGAATGTATTACAGAATATATTTAATACCAGATTATTTTCAATACCAGAATCATTGGTGCCAGTGGTTGCAGGTGCTGCTTCTATCAACGGTAATAACGAAACGCCGGAGCAAAATAGTGATGAGATAACGCCTGCCTGGCGGCAGGCATTGGAAGTACCCTTTTCGCAGCTAAAAATGTACAGTGAGTATCTTTCTGAAAAATCAAAATTCGGAACACACCAAGGTGTGAAGGGCCTGGAGTACGAAAGAGTGATGGTGATTATTGACGATGAAGAAGCAAAAGGCTTTTTATTTAGCTACGACAAACTGTTTGGAGCTAAAGGGCTTACCGACGGAGATAGAAAGAACATAAGTGAAGGTAAAGAAACAGGTATTGATAGAACCAAAAGGCTTTTCTATGTAGCTTGTAGCAGGGCTAAAAGCAGCTTGGCAATAGTTGCATATACAGATAGCCCTGCGGCAATTAAACAAAACGCTATTGACTATGGTTGGTTTGAGCAAAATGAAATTGAAACAGTTTAACTTACTCATCTCATTCCAGTAACTTCCCTAACTCATCCGTATCAGGCAATATCCCTTTCATCTTTAATGGTGTTTGTTTAGAGGTTTTATAAGTAGCCACTCCCATGGCCTTATCAAAACTTTTAATAGCAAACTCAACCACTGTGTTATTTTTCTCTTTACAAAGTACAATTCCAATACTTGAGTTTTCCTGCTCAAGCTTTACCCTTTCATCCAGTACATTCAGGTAAAAATTAAGCTGCCCAGCATCGGCTGGTTTAAATTTTCCTTTTTTGAGTTCAAAGGCTACCAGGCATTGCAGGATACGATTAAAAAAGAGGAGGTCAATAAAAAACTCATCCCCATCCACTTCAAGCCGGTATTGGTTGCCAATAAAGCAAAAGCCCCTGCCCATTTGCAAAATAAAATTGCGGATATTTAAAACTACCTGTTGTTCAATGTGCCGTTCATCGTCCAGTTCATCACCTGCAATAAAATCCAGCAGATATTCATCCTTAAATACCTTTAGTGCTGAGGGCTTTAAAGTTTCAGCCAAAGTACCATCAAAATTGTTGGGCAGTTTACCTTCTTTGCCATACAGGTTATTCTCAATATGGTGTTCCAGCACTGTCAGCGACCAGAAATTGGCTGCTGCAGACTGGATATAGAAAATCCGGGCTTCCCAGCCCTTTATTTTGGTGATAATGGTAAAATGATGGGAGAAGCTGATACCTGTAAAAGCCTCGTAAAATGCCTTATTTTCAATTAGGTTCGCCAGTGCCGAACTAATTGAAAAACCCTCTCCGGAGCCTGCCAGCCCAATTTGGTTCGACGCCGTCGAACCAATTACCAAATGGGGTGCATAAGCCTCTGCAAACAGCCTTATCTTTTTGAGGTTTCCCGGCGAAAATCCCTTTAATCCGGGTAGCTCTTTTTGCAGGTCAGCCGAAATTTGGTCAAGCACTTTGGCACCCCATTTTTGGGCCTTTATCTTCTCTGAAATCATCAAACCAGTTTTAAAATATAGCATCAGTTGCTCCTGGTTGGCCAGCCTGGCTGCCACATACCGGCTTTGCACAATTTGTTTTTTTAGAGAGTGAATAAACTCTACATAATTTTTATCAATTTTCATAACCGTCATTTTAAGATTAATAATTATTCCATCAAATCTGCTTGCAGCAATCGTTCTTTTTTAAAGGAAGTAAGCCGTTGTGCAAACTCTTTCTTCACATCTTTATCAAAACTGTCAAGGTAGTTTTCAGTCGTTTTCAAATCAGAATGCCCAAGTGCTTCCTGTATAAATTCAGTACTGGCACCAGAACGTTTCATAACTGTGGAGAAAGTATGCCTTGCTACATAAGTTGTCCATTTTTTATCAATACCTAAATTTTTGAAAATACGTTTCATCCAATCGTTGATAAAGCCAACAAAGTTTTGTACTAGTTCATACTGCCGGAGTGGAGATAATCCATGTTCCAGTATCGGAAACAGATAATTATTGGGGGCTTTATTTTTATTGCCCCTTCGTTCAATTATTTTTTTCATGTCATCGGTGAGAAAAATAGTAATAGGCTTGGGGTCGCTTCGTAATGACCGTTCCGTTTTTGAACGTTCAAAAGTGAGGTAGTCCCCATCAATATTTTTATGCTTCAGGCTGGCAATATCTTTTGGATTCATGCCATTACCGAAATAACTGAATAGCCAATAGTCCTTTGCCTGTTGCTCACCCATTAATTCAGGGTTGCATTCATAGAAATATATTTTTTCAACTTCTGACAGTTCAAGTGCTTTCTTTACATTTTTTGATGTTGGGATTCTATATTTACGTTTGCCAAATGGATAACATTTTTCTCTTTTAATGATACCGTCTTCTATTGCCTCATTAAAGAGGGCCCTGAGTGGTCGTAGATATATCCCGATAGTAGTTTTCGATATATCTTGGTTTTTCAACCAGTTCTCATACTCTTTGAGGTATGTAGTTGTAATAACAAAAAACGGCACATCTCCCCTGAATTTCCTTAATGAAACATAACTACAGTGATAATTAATAGCGCTGCTTATTCTGCCTTCACGAATTAATTGCTTAATGTATTTTAGATAGGAATAAGAAATTAGCCCAGGCTTACCAGCCGTCTCAATAAATAGCGGAATTTTTTTGTAAAAGGGGGAGTAATCAAATTCATCACCATTTGGAGTAATTACTTCTGTTTTGAAATTTCTTTGGCGAAAATTTGTATTGCCCCTTATAAAATCCTTTTCAAACTCTGCAAAATTAAAGGGCGTTAATTCTTTTACGGCATTCTCAGTCTTTCTTTCGATGTCTTTTAACTTATCCCTTATGGGCTGTAATTCGTTACTGATTCTTGAAGCAGGTAGTTTTTCCCATTCTTCTTTTGCCAGGTCAAATATTGTTTGATAATATTCGGTTACACGTTGAAAAGTTACCCTTAATTTTACAGGGTACTTATCAGTTTTTTTCATCCTCCGTGTATCAAGGATGATAGAAATTGTAGTTGACATAATTTATGATTTTACATTATCACCATTCATTCTCACATCATAAATCACGAATGGATTTGCAAACAATTTGCAAACAAACAGGTATTAAAACAGCATTTGCTGTTGTTAAAACAGAAAAGCAAATCTCATGCAATAAACTGAAATCAAATGATTTAGAATAAAACCGGTTAAAGCAGATTAAATGAAGAAAAGAATATTTTCCAACTACGGATCAAAAGGTTTCAGGTTTGAATCCTGACGGGGTCACAAAAAATTTAAAGAGGCTGTATCAAAAGTGCTATGCAGCCTCTTTTTACTCGGTAAGAGAGGGCATTGGGGCATTGGAGAAAATTTTCGTTTATGCAAATCTCAGCCCCTTCATTTTGCTTTTGATACATCCTCTTTTTTTGTATCAATTATTTATATTTAGGTTTCAGGCTACTTCGACCCAGGTATGATCAGTTAATAACTGAACAGATGCCAAAAATTGTTTAAAGGGCCCACTGCCCGCCCACTCCTTGGGTGCAACCAATGACAATAAATAATTACCATCTTTTTTCTCATATAAATAATACACCTGTCCAATTTGTGGTTTGAAGTTGATTTGGGCATCATAAATCATTAAACTTAATTCCCGGCGTTTTCTGATTTCCTGAGCCTGTCTGGCTAGTAATTCAATTTGTTGTTTAATTTGCTCTAACTGCATATTGGTTTGTTCTTCCATTGCAGTTAATGCTTTATGCTTAATCATTCCTTGTTTGGTTGGTTGAATGACTACACTGCCCACTGATGAAGCATAAGGCAATACACTCATTTGTTTGTGATATACCTCTTTATTCACAAATGCAGCGCCATTAGTAGTAATGCCCTCATAAACCAATTCAAGAAACCAATTTGATAAAATGCGATGTTGCACAGATAACACCTGAGCTTCATTTTTATAAAAAGTATGAATTAGCGTGGAGGTATCGGGTATAACTGCTGTTACGGTATCTGCTAATTCCTGGTATTCACAGGGTTGCTGGCTACCATCAGGAACTACCGAAAACTGTGCATAATAGGCTTCATTTTCAACTGTAATCCAGTTTATGCTAATTTGAAGCGATTTTCCATTTAAAATAGATTCTATTTTGTAATTGCCGCTTTTGGGTACAATTCCGGATTCGTACACACATTTTTCAGGAAATAATTGCCAACTGGCTAAAAAATTATACGCTTGTACCATTGCTTACTCTATTCATTTTAAAATTGTAATGATTACAATTGCAACTCCAATTTGTTGCGAATTATAATTTCACTTTGATAACAATTTTTTTTATAAAAGATTTTTCATGTAAGTAAATGCCCGGCATATGTATATCAGCAGGAAAAAAATAGCAAACATACCCTGCTCTAATATAGAATAAAAAGAAGGAGGTGTTTGATAGGTTATGCAATTATTGGCAACATCCAATAATTGCTGCTCGGGCTGTTGGTTTAAAAAGCCATGACCAATCTGCTCTTTCCCATCAATGATGTAATGAATATCGGTATAAACAAGATGAGATTCCATCCATTCCTCTTCAGGCAACACTGTTTCATATGTACTTACCAGCGCAAAAATATCATTGCCTTTAATTGCATATTTTCCATTGGGCAAATTTTCTAAATTCGGTTGTTTTAAAAATGAAATAGCATCTAATAAATGCTGTTGAAAATTATAATTAGGCATATTGTTTAAATAATCAATAATCATCCACATTAATTTACAGTTACAAAATCGGGTTTTTTAATATACTGACTGTTATACTTGAATTGTAAATTAGATTGAATGCCAATATTCCAGGGCGACATGCCGACTGTAGTTCTGGGAAAATACTGAATACGCAATTCAATGGTACCAAAAACTAAGTTTTCATTTCTGGTTCGTACACCTCCACCCCAGGCGGTATATACATCACCATAACTAAACCCCTGCCCTATTGGTTTTAAATAAGAAACATTTCCAAATGCAAAGGGTGCAAAACTAAATCCAAAAAATTTCCAGGTATTATAAAAAACAGATTCACAACTACCGGTTGCGCGGCTGGAACCATTGTATCCAATAATATTATTGAAAGAAGGAATACCAAAAGTACTGTTTACCCGTAATGGTTCATTTAAAAAAGTATTAATTTGTTGAGTAAAACTACCATTAATAAAATGGCGCACTAACCATCTGCTATTACCCAATCTTCTTAACCTTGAAAAGGATTCTAAACTGGCCAGAAAACTGATATCCTGAAAATTTCCATCATTAAAATAACCACCAAATTTTAGTTCATAATTGAAAAAGGCCTGTTTGGGTGTAACTACATATTTCTGCAAATCGAAGCCGGCATAAGGACGGGTGTAACCTTGTTTGTTAGTCCATCCGGCCAATGCTGATACATTATATCCGGATGGAATATCTTCATTTCGGCCAAAGCCATAAATAAAGTTGGTTCTGTAATAATCTTGTTTAAACCGGGTAAATGCCCCCAATACACTTACCAAATTGGCATATTGAAAATTGTATTGGGTTTCATAAATATTGGGTATTTCTAAAAAATCATTTTTCACCAACCGAAGTGCTACAAAATCTTTGGGTTTTCTGGAAGTAGTTTCATGCAATAATCTTCTTGCAGAAATATTATAGCCGGCCCATAAATCGTATGAGGCATAACGATACCTAAAGTTTGCATTATACAATGAATCGCTGATGTATTGATTGGTGGTATAATGCAATGCTGCGTTAAAAGACCCCGTCCATAAAGCGTACGGACTCACCAATGGCAAATCTAAAGAAGAATAAACAGTAGTTTCTTCTCTTCTACCACTGTTAAAGGCAGGTGCATTGCCCTGATAGCCCACTGTAATATTTGCAAATGTGTGCGCAATATTTCTGCGCACGTATTCCATACCAAAGGCGTATCTGTTGCGCCTGTTTAAATCGTACAGGTTTTCTATTTTCACTCGTTGCCCATCACCCATAAAATTTTCATCCTGCACTTCTGCATAAATACTGTTGCCACTACCGGCATCACCGGAGCCACTAATAGAGAATACATCTTTATAAAATACGGTAAGATCAACTGAATCATTGTTGGGAGAAATTCCGGTGATCTGAATTCTGGCATCCTGCAAATAAGGCTGTTCGCGCAAAAAACGTTCATTATCTGCAACCAGATAAGGGGAAAGCTCCTCTCCCGCTTTAAAAAATAAATTATTGTTGATGAAAGTTTTTCTTGTTTTACGGTGAATGGAATTTCCAATTTCATCAAACAAATTCTTTTTTTTAATGGCAGTATCATTCACCGATTCGCCAAAACGCACATTTACAATATTAACACTACGAATGATAGCACCCCGGTACAAAGCAAATGGTGTAATGTTATTGATGGTAACAATTGCAGTATCTTCCGGAACAGGATTATTGTTGGTAATGCTTTTCACCAATTTTTCCAACAACCCTTTTTTGGGTGTTAAAAACTGCAAAGTAGTATCCTCTACCGATTTTTTTTCCTGCGCAGAAGATGCTGTACCTATGAAAAGCAGCATACATATACTTAGAATATAGGGACTTATATGATGCTTGTTAAGCCGCATTGACGGGTTTGGTGAATTTGTTTATAGCCGGGCAATATAATCAATAGAAAGTTAAGATAAATAATAAAGATCATCAAAATTATAAGATGGTGTTGCCTAAAACAGCTTATAAAAAACTCCGGATTAATCACCAGAGTTTTAAAAATATGGATATCACAATTATTTAACTATAAAATCTACATGTATATTACCCCATAGCAAAGCAACCCCGCCTGATTGATTGATGGTAAAAGTCATTCTTTCTGTAAATGCATGCTGCATGGGCTTTACCTGAATGCGCATTACATCATCCTTTTGATTATAAATGGTTCCCCACTGATTCCAGGATTTATTCAATATAATAGTCTATTCATTTGCTCCTGGAATACTATATAAACTATCATTGTTGTCCGACTAAAATTGTAAAATAATGGTTAAAACCCTTTACAGAACCATATTTCAGTCGATTTCAAAAGATGGGGCACTCCCTCCAATTTTGAAACAATCATTTTTTAGCCTGTAATTCTTTACAGCAAAGTATTACAGCAATTTTTAAGTTAAGTTTTGCCGGACAATAATGATAAACTATATTTTCCTGCTTTCAGTGCTTTACCATCAATCATAACATCTTTATTTACCTGAAATACAGTGGCTTCGTTTGCGCCGGTGCGCCATATTGCACCAAAAGGTGCAATATTTTTACCAATGGTTCTGCCTTTTACCGCGGGTTGGCTATAATCAATTTGAATGGTTACTCCAGAATATTGGTTGTAGTAGTAACGGTAGCAGGCGGACTTGGTCGCTTGCTTTTATCCTGAGCACATGCTTGTAAACTAATAAAAACATTGCTGAATAGTGCTGAAAATAAAATTAATTTTTAATATATGTTATTTTTGTTGAACAATTGGATAATGATCAATGGTTTCAAAAACGTTGCGTGGATCTTGCTTAAGTAGTTGAATAAATGTTTTCAAAGAATCAACGTATTGTTGTTTGGCAAACATCCTGTCATGTGCCAATATCACCATGGTATTGGGCTGATTGGTGTAACCAATATCAAATTTATCATTAACTTCTTTGGCCAAAGCAGTTGCACTTTGTTTAGGAATATTACCTTTAATGAATTGCCATTCTATATCCCATCCAATAATTTTATATCCCAGCGAATCTAACCTGCGTGCTACCTTTTCGCTGGTTTTAGGTACTCTGAATTCTCCGTTTCCTGCCCATGTATTTCTTCCGGGCAGCCTGACTATTTTCAATGGAATTTGCATATCCTGCTGCGCTTTTAAAATATCGTTCACGGCACTATCAACATGGGTATAATAAAAACTATAATTATCTCTGAATGCATGGGTATAGCTATGATTGGCTACCAAAAATTCCGGATACGCCTTTTTCAAACTGTCTAAAATTCTTTTACGCAACGGATCAATATTATAATGAGCCGCCACTGAAAAAAAAGTAGCTTTTACACCTTGTTCTCTAAAAGTACGTGCACAGTTTTGGGTACCGGGCGGTTGCGGAGAATCGTCCCAGGTTAAAAATATATATCGTTTTGAACTATCATAATGAATGGGTGTTCCCGGAACCATGGTATTGACTACTGCTTTTTTTTGTGTTGAATCGGCAGATTTGGATTGCTGAGAACCGTTATTGCATGAAAATAGGAACAGGCTGCCCAGGCATAGAGTGATACTAAATAAAAATTTTCCTGACACCATAAAAAGATTTGAGTAATGAAGTGAAATTGTATAATGAAAATGATTGCGTAAAAATATTCAATTCAAAAGATTTATACCTGTTAAAGATAGCATGTGGATAGTTAAAAAAAAATCCATAATTTTAGAACATTACAAATCATTCTAAAAAATTGCTTATGCCAACCTCAAGAAGAAAGTTTTTATATACCAGTTCAATGGCGGCCATTAGCGCAGCTGTATTACCCAAATACGTAACCGGATTATTGACAGGAAATCCATTTATTACCGGACTACAGCTTTATTCGGTTCGTGATGACATGAAACTAAATCCACTTCAAACATTACAACAATTGGCTGCAATGGGCTATACACAAGTGGAGCATGCGAATTATATAGAAAGAAAATTTTATGGCTATTCGCCAAAAGCATTTAAAAAAATATTGAGTAATCTGGGAATGAATATGCCCAGTGGACATACTGTTTTACAGCCCAAACATTGGAATGGAGAGAAAAAAGATTTTACCAAAGAATGGAAACATACCATTGAAGATGCAGCCATTGCAGGCCAGCAATATGTAATCAGTCCTTGGTTGGATAATTCTATGCGTACCAATATAGATAGCTTAAAAAGCTTTATGGATGTTTTTAATAAATGTGGTATGCTGTGCAACAGATGGGGATTGAAGTTTGGCTATCACAACCATGATTTTGAATTCAAAGAAATTATACCGGGCACCACCATCTATGATGTAATTCTTCAAAATACAGACCCCAACCTCGTAATTCAGCAATTAGATATGGGTAACCTGTACAATGGCAATGCCACTGTAATGCCCATTGTTGAAAAGTATCCTGGCAGGTTTGCCTCCATGCATGTAAAGAATGAAATAAAAGCAACGGATGGTAAAGAAATGTATGAAAGCAGTTTACTCAATAATGGTATTGTACCGGTGAAGGAGGTGATTGATTTTGGTAGAGAAAGAGGGGGCACCCATTTATTTATTATTGAGCAGGAATCATATCAGGGAAAAGCTCCATTGGATTGTGCCAAAGAAAATTTAGGTATTATGAAAGGATGGGGCTATTAACCAATATGTTTACCAATATCAAAAGCTATGCGCAATAAAAACATCAAAAATTTAATCAAATAAATCGGAAGACAGATATCTGTCACCACGGTCGCAGATAATACAAACAATTACCCCCTTATCTAATTCTGCAGATAGCCGGTATGCAGCATGAACCGCACCACCACTGCTCATACCGGCAAAAACTGCTTCCTCTCTTGCCAATCGCTTCGCCATAATACGGGCATCTTTCTCATCAATATCCATTATTCTATCTACCCGGCTCCTGTCGAATATTTTTGGCAAATAAGCTTCCGGCCATTTACGAATGCCTGGAATTTTAGACCCATCAGTAGGCTGACAACCTACAATTTGTATGCTTGGATTTTTTTCTTTCAAAAACCGGGAAACACCCATAATCGTTCCGGTAGTACCCATTGATGATACAAAATGAGTAACTGCTCCTTTTGTATCGCGCCATATTTCCGGGCCTGTGGTAGCGTAATGCATTTTATAATTATCCGGATTAGCAAATTGATTCAACATTAAATAACCACCTTTGGCCACCTGAGCATTGGCATAATCAATGGCAGCTTCCATTGAACCTGATTTTGGGGTTAGCACTACTTTGGCTCCATAAGCCTGCATGGTTAATACGCGTTCACGTGTAGCATCTTCGGGCATCACTAATTCAATTTCCACATTAAATAATCGTGCAATCATAGCCAATGCAATTCCGGTATTGCCACTTGTAGCTTCAATCAATTTTATACCCGGCTTTAATTCGCCTCTGTCAACTGCACCTTTTATCATACCATAGGCAGCCCTGTCTTTCACACTTCCACCGGGATTATTACCTTCTAATTTTCCGAAAATATGTACATTTTTATTTTGGGTAATTGATGTTAGTTCCACCAAAGGAGTATTACCAATACAATCTAAAATACCTGCCATAGTATAATCATTAAAGGTTGCAAGTTCTGATAAAGCGGCGAAAATGCAACCACTTCCATTTACTAATTAAGAAAATTTAATATTGAAGTGTGCAACAAAAAAGCCTGCAGGTATATCCCACAGGCTTTTTTCTTTATCAATAAAGTAATTTTAATAACGATACATTTCTGCTTTAAATGGTCCGTTTTTAGGAATACCCAGATAACTGGCCTGCGTATCGGTTAAAGCATCTAAACGAACACCAATTTTGCTTAAGTGCAAGCGTGCCACTTTTTCATCCAATACTTTGGGCAACACATATACTTTGTTTTCGTATTGATCAGCATGGTTCCAAAGTTCAATTTGTGCCAATGTTTGGTTGGTGAAAGAGGCACTCATTACAAATGAGGGGTGCCCTGTTGCACAACCCAGATTTACTAAACGGCCTTCGGCCAAAACAATTACGTCTTTGTTTTCAATGGTATATAAATCAACCTGTGGTTTAATGGTGTTTTTGGTATGCCCGTAATTGGCATTTAACCAGGCCATATCAATTTCAATATCAAAGTGACCAATATTGCAAACAATGGCTTTATCTTTCATTTTAAGGAAATGCTGCTCCGTAATTAAATCACGGCAACCCGATGCTGTTACCACAATATCAGCTTCTTCCACTGCTTCAATCATGGGTTTCACTTCATATCCATCCATTGCAGCCTGTAAAGCGCAAATAGGATCAATTTCAGTTACAATTACCCGGCAACCGGCACCTCTTAATGAGGCGGCTGAACCTTTACCCACATCACCATAACCACCTACAACGGCTACTTTACCGGCCATCATTACATCCGTAGCACGGCGAATGGCATCCACTAAACTTTCTTTACAACCATATTTGTTATCAAATTTAGATTTGGTAACGGAATCATTTACATTGATTGCGGGAATAGGTAAAGTGCCTTTTTCCATTCTTTCGTATAAACGATGTACACCGGTTGTTGTTTCTTCAGATAAGCCACGAATATTTTTTACCAATTCTGGATATTTATCTAAAACCATATTGGTTAAATCCCCACCATCATCCAAAATCATGTTCAATGGTTTGTCTGCACTACCAAAGAATAATGTTTGTTCTATACACCAGTCAGATTCTTCAACGGTTTGTCCCTTCCAGGCAAATACACCAATACCTGCAGCAGCAATGGCAGCAGCAGCATGATCTTGTGTTGAGAAAATATTGCAGGAACTCCATTTTACTTCAGCGCCCAAAGCAACGAGGGTTTCTATGAGTACTGCTGTTTGAATAGTCATGTGTAAACAACCGGCAATCCTGGCACCTTTTAATGGTTGTGAGGCTCCATATTCGGCCCTTAAAGCCATTAAACCGGGCATTTCGGCTTCAGCCAGTTTAATTTCTTTACGACCCCATTCGGCCAAACTTAAATCGGCAACTTTATAAGGCAATTTAAAATCAATTGCATAAGTGGTATTTGACATATTAGCGTATTTTTTCCGTACAAAGATAGTTGAGAAGAATAAAAAGCTTCGTTAATGCTATAAAATCAGGAAATTATTATACTTTTATTCATTATAACAGTATAAAAAACTGAAATGGTATGCAGGAAGCACAGAAAAAAGAACAAAAGAACATTTTACCAGATGATTTAGACAAAATTGACTGGCAAATTTTACAATTGTTGGAATCCAATGCAAGAATGACGATTAAAGAAATAGCCGACAAAGTGCATTTAAGTACATCACCGGTTCATGACAGAATAAAAAAATTAGAACAATCCGGCATTATTCAGCAATATGTTACTTTATTAAATGCCGCCAAGGTCAATAAAGGTTTATGGGTAATTTGTTATGTATCATTAAAACAACACAATAAAAGTGCAGGATCAAAATTCATAAAAGCCATACAGGCCATGCCTGAAGTGAAAGAATGTTATAATATATCAGGTGAATTTGATTTTATGTTGAAGGTGGCAGTAAAAAACATGGAATCATATTATGATTTTCATGTAAATCAATTAAGCGAAGCTGAAAACATAGGTCATGTACAAAGTGTGTTTGTTATGGGTATTGTGAAACAAACCCATACTTTATTATCATAACTGATAAAAGTGATGCAATGAATGTATCAGGATAAAATAATTTAATTGAGCTCAATTGCCATTACATAATCATTCATAAAATACCCATTTCCTATATCATTGTCTTCTTCTTTCAAAATCTGAAAACCCATTTTGGTATAAAACCCAATGGCTTTATTTTGTCGGTTTACATTTAAAATTAATTGTTGGGCACCTGCTGATTTTACCTGGTCTATAACAGTTTGCAGCAATAATTTACCAATACCTGAGCCTTGGGTTGTAGGTAAAATATATAATTTTTGCAACTTATACTGTACTGCTGTTATAGCATTGTAAGCTGCAAAACCTATCAATTTTTCATCTTCAACTGCCATTAAATAGGTGTACCCATCATGCAACTGATTCATTAATACATCCTTGCTGTACATTAAATTCAGCATATATTCAATTTGCGCCTTGCTTAAAATAGTACCATATGCAATCGGCCAGGTTGCGTAAGCAATATGTTGAATAACCGGAATATCAGAAAGTTTTGCTTTTTGAATAACAGTGCTCATAAATTATTCTTGTTTTGCACGATTATTTTTTCTTTTTTGAAAATATTTTTCAGTGAGCCAGTGGCTCAAAAATGCACTACCGGAGCCAACTGCAGCACCAATCAAAACATCACTTGGATAATGTTCACCCAAATATAAACGGGAATAACCAACCGCAGTAGCCCATGCAAAAGCCGGTACCGTTACGTACCATTTTTTAAATGACAAAGCCAGTCCTGTTGCATTGGCAAAAGCCAATGAAACATGACCAGAGGGAAAAGAATAACCAGCTTCAGAGGCATCAAAAGGATGTATCAATTGCGGATAAGTAGTATAAGGCCGCGCCCTGTTTACCGAAAGCTTGAGCAGTTCAGCCACTCCGGCCGAAAGAATAACACCACTGCCAACCGCATAAGCCTTTTGCTGCAAAGATTGGTTGCCCTGTATGGTTGCAACCAGCCAAATACCTGCCGGTACACCAATACTAACAGGATATGCAGAACTGGTAGCACCCCGCCAAATAATATTATTGGGTTGTTGTGGGTTGATGTTTTTCAAAATATTGATATCAATATTTTGGGCATTCACCTGGTATATACCGAACAACAAAACAAATAAAGGAAAATACTTTTTCATATTTTTTGATTGAGTGCCTGGCAAATTGTTTAGCTTAATGCCTGAAGTGATTCCTCAATGGTTTTAATTCTGGCCAAAGCATCTGTTTTTTTCTTTTGTTCAATAGCAACAACAGCCGGGGCCGCATTTTGAACAAATTTTTCATTTCTGAGTTTTTTCTCTACACTTTGCAAAAAATTCTTTTGGTATGCCAAATCTTTTAATAATGTGTCTTTTAATGTGTCATTATCTAATGCGGCTGTAGAAAGTATATAAAATTTATCTGTTTCAATGGCTACAACAATGGTATTGGGCACAGCACTTTCAACAATTGTAAATGAGGAAGCATTGATTTGCCTGCAAATAATTTGCTGTATACTTCTAAAAACTTTGGGCTGATGTGTTTGTACAAAAACTTCAATCGCATCTTTGGGCTTTATATTGTTTTTTGCCCGTGTTTCACGAATGGCTGTAATCACTTTTTTTAAAAACTCAGCTTCCTGTAAAATAATTGCATCATAATTTTTAGCAGGTGTAATTTGCTTTACACACAAATCATCTGTCCGATCTGCCAATAAGTGATAAATTTCTTCTGTGATAAAGGGCATAAAAGGATGCAGCAACTGCAATAATTCATCAAAAAATGCAATGGTTTTTTGATATACTTTGCTATCTATCGGCTTTTCAAAACCTGGTTTTACCCATTCCAGATACCAACTGCAAAAATCATCCCAAATGAGTGAGTAGATCACTTTCAATGCTTCACTTAATTTAAATTGAACCATTAATTGTTCTACTTCCAATTGAGCCTGTATCAATCTATTTTCAAACCAATGTAACGCAAAGGCATTGTCGTTAGATGTGTCTGTATGATCTGCAATTCTGCTTTCCCATAGTTTAATTAATTTGAGAGCATTCCAAATTTTATTATTGAAATTTCTTCCTTGTTCCAGGCTGCTTTCATCAAATAAAATATCATTGCCTGCAGGGGAAGCAATCATGATACCGAAACGCACTGCATCGGCACCATACATATCAATTAAACCCAGCAAATCGGGCGAGTTACCAAGACTCTTACTCATTTTTCTTCCCAGCTTATCTCTTACAATGCCGGTAAAATAAACATTGTTAAAGGGTTTTTTACCCATGAACTCGAATCCAGCCATTACCATTCTGGCTACCCAAAAGAAAATAATTTCAGGTGCAGTTACCAAAGTGTTGGTGGGATAATAATATTGAACCTCTTCATTTCCTGGTTTACTGAGCCCTTTAAACACTTCAAAAGGCCATAGCCAAGATGAGAACCAGGTATCTAAACAGTCTTCATCCTGAACAATATCTTCCGGCGTAAGTTGTGGATTTTTTTGTTGTAATTGTATGAAAGCATCCTGCGCATTTTCTGCAACTGCAAAATTGCCTTGCTGATCATACCAGGCCGGTATGCGATGCCCCCACCATAACTGCCGACTGATGCACCAGTCTTTGATATTGGCCATCCAATGATGGTATAAATTTTTAAATTTTACAGGATGAAAACAAATATCATCTTCCATTACAGCTTGCAATGCCGGTTCGGCCAGCTCTTTCATTTTTACCCACCACTGCAAACTTAACCTTGGTTCTACTACCACATCTGTTCTTTCTGAATACCCTACTTCACTGGTATAATCCTCCGTTGAAACAATATGGCCGGCATCAGTTAATTTTTCTACAATCATTTTTCTGGCTTCAAACCTGTCTAAGCCCACTCCTATTTGCGCAGCTTCGTTTAAAGTACCATCTTCATTCAAAATATCAATAACAGGTAAGTGATGTTTTTGTCCCAACATATAATCGTTGGCATCATGCGCCGGTGTAATTTTTAATGCACCTGTACCAAAATCCATTGCTACATATTCATCTGTAATAATAGGTATTTCACGATGTATTAATGGCACAATGACTTTTTTACCATGCAAATGCCGATAACGTTCATCATCTGGGTGTACACAAATTGCTACGTCGCCCATAATTGTTTCGGGCCTTACAGTAGCAATGGTAATATATTCCTGCGTAAGCCCATCAGCGTTAGCAAGTGCATACCTGATATAATATAATTTTTGACGGGTTTCTATTCTGATTACTTCTTCATCACTTAATGCAGTTTTTGCTTTCACATCCCAGTGTATCATTCTCTGTCCGCGATAGATGAACCCTTTTTGATATAAATCGATAAATACGCGGATAACAGATTTATAATAATCATCATCCATTGTAAATGTGGTTCGGTTCCAATCAACACTACAGCCTAATTTTTTAAGTTGCTCCAATATAATACCGCCATATTTTTCCTTCCATTCCCAGGCATATTCTAAAAATTTATCGCGAGATAAGGTAGATTTTGCAATACCCCTTTCCCGCAACATAGCCACTACTTTTGCCTCAGTTGCAATTGATGCATGATCAGTACCCGGCACCCAGCATGCATTTTTACCCTGCATTCTTGCCCTTCGTACCAATATATCTTGAATAGAATTATTTAAACAATGCCCCATGTGCAAAACACCGGTAACATTTGGTGGAGGCATCACTATAGTATATGGTTCCCGGTCATCGGGTTTACTATTAAAATAACCTTGCTCCATCCAATGGGTATACCATTTGGTTTCTATCGCTCCCGGAATAAAATTTTTACTTAATTCAAACATACATTTACAACATTGAAATGCTGCAAATGTAAGGAAATGCCTCGGGCATGATAGATTTAAAAGCACTGAATTTAACCAATAAAAGAAAAAAATATTAATTTCACACCAACATGTTTGCAATTGTAGATATTGAAACAACGGGAGGGCATGCACAGTATAGTGGTATTACCGAAATTGCGGTGGTATTATTTGACGGTAAAAAAACCGAAGGCATTTATGAAACATTGGTAAATCCGCAAATGCCCATTCAGCCCTATGTGCAATCCTTAACTGGCATTACCCAAAAAATGGTAGCCAAAGCGCCGGTATTCTCGGCCATTGCACCACATATCTACCATTTACTAAAAGATAGAATTTTTGTTGCACATAATGTAAATTTTGATTACGCGTTTGTAAAACAACAACTGGCACTTTGCGGATTTGAATTGAATACAAATAAAATATGCACCATTCGTTTAACAAGAAAAATTTTCCCGGGTTTGCCGAAATACGGTTTAGGTAGTATTTGTAATACCTTGCAAATACAGCACACACAGCAACACAGGGCTGCAGGCGATGCATTAGCTACTACCGAACTTTTAAAATTTCTGATACAAAATGATACCAGCGGGCATTTGCAAAAAATGATGAAGGGGAAGAATGCCACAGCATATTTGCCGCCGCATATAAAGGAAGAACAGTTTAAGGCATTGCCGGAACAACCGGGCATTTATTATTTTTACAACCAGACAAAAAAAATTATATATATAGGCAAGGCAAAAAATATCAAAAAAAGAGTAACGCAGCATTTTGCCAATAATAAAACCACTGCACAAAAACAGGCTTTTTTAAGAGAAATACATGAAATTAATTATAAAACATGCAGCAGTGAGTTTACTGCATCAATTTTAGAAAGTATTGAAATAAAAAAATGGTGGCCTAAATACAATAAAAGCCAAAAATTTAAGGAACAGAAATATGGCTTATACCATTTTGTTGACAGCAAGGGCTATGAAAGACTGGCCATTGATAAATGGAAGAAACAATTACATCCTTTGGCATCGTTTAGGCATTTGCCGGAAGCTTACAATCTTTTATGGAATCTGATTCGCCGGTTTGAATTATTACCCGGATTGTGTTTTATCGATAAAACAGCAATTACCCAACCCATCCCCGATGCTGAATCATACAATATACGGGTACAAGCAGCAATACAATCATTAGAAGCAGATTCCATTATCTGTTCAATTAAAGATGGCGCACACTATATTCTGATTGAAAAAGGTGTTTTCTTTGGAATGGGGTTGATAGAAGCGGAACAAACTACTTTATCAATAGAAACCCTTAAAAATGCTTTAACACCCTATCCGGAAAATGATGTTATTAAACATTTAATTCAGCAATATATCCGCAATCATCCGGAGGATGTGATTCATTTTGATATTGCTTCCCGCTAAACATTCTCTATTTATTTTAAAAATTTTTTTTTACTGCACAGCCCATATATTCGCTGCCCTAATTGATTTGTATATAAATAATTCATAAAACTATGTCTGAACAAAACATTATTTCGCTGGTTGCTGCTAACGTTCAAATTTCATTGAAGCAGGTTGAAACTGTTATTCAGTTATTAACCGAAGGTGCCACCATTCCATTCATTGCCCGATACAGAAAAGACCGTACCGGTGGTTTAGATGAAGTGCAAATTGAAAAAGTTCAGGAAGAGCATAAACGCTTACAACAATTTTTCCAATTAAAAGCCAGTATTGAAAAAACTATTACAGAACAGGGAAAAATGACAACGGCTTTACAGGAACAATTAAACAAAGCCACCACCGTTGCAACTTTAGAAGATATATATCTTCCTTTTAAACCCAAAAGAAAAACCAAAGCTCAAACGGCCCGTGAAAATGGATTAGAACCTTTAGCCACCTTAATTCTGAAACAAAAAAATATTGACCTCGAAGAGGCTGCTGTTCAATTTTTGAATGAAACCATCACAGATACCAATGCAGCACTGCAGAGCGCCAGAGATATTATTGCGGAAACCATAAATGAAGATGCTGAAATAAGAGCCAAACTCAGGTATTTGTTTGAACAAAAAGCGATATTTCAAAGTAAGGTACTCACTGATAAAGAAAATGAGGGAATTAAATTTAAAGATTATTTTGACTTTCAGGAACCTGTTTCCAAAATTCCTTCACACCGCATCCTGGCAATACTTCGCGGATTTTTAGAAGGGTTTTTACGAATCAGCATTGCCCCCAACGAAGAGGAAGCCATTGCTATTATAGAAGAAAAATATGTTACAACTTTTGGAAACCCATCGGCCGAACAAATCAAAAAAGCCATTAAAGATGCCTATAAAAGACTTTTGCAGCCTAGTCTTGAATCGGAATTAAGAACCGCCTTAAAACTAAAAGCAGATGAGGAGGCCATTCAGGTATTTGCTGAAAATTTAAAACAACTATTGTTGAGTGCGCCATTAGGCAGCAAAAGAATTTTAGCAATTGATCCCGGCTACAGAACCGGATGTAAAGTAGTTTGCTTAGATGAAACCGGAGCTTTATTACACCACGATTTGATTTATATACATGAAGCCAACAAAAAACAGCAAAGCGCTACCGTTATTGTATCATTGATTCAAAAATATGCTATTCAGGTATTTGCAATTGGCGATGGTACTGCCGGTAGGGAAACAGAGCAATTCATTAAACAACTGCAAACAGGATTGCCGGTGTTTTTGGTAAATGAAGATGGTGCCTCTATTTATTCTGCTTCTGAAATTGCCAGAGAAGAATTTGGTAATTATGATGTTACGGTTCGCGGAGCAATAAGTATAGGCAGAAGGTTAATGGATCCTCTGGCCGAATTGGTGAAAATTGATCCTAAAAGCATTGGTGTTGGCCAGTACCAGCACGATGTAAATCAATTCAGATTGAAAGAAAAGCTTGACCAGACTGTCATTAACTGTGTGAATGCGGTAGGCGTAAACATAAATACTGCCAGCAAACATTTATTAAGTTATGTAAGCGGTATTGGTGGCACATTGGCGGCACAAATTATTGAATACAGAAACACCATTGGAAAATTTACCGATAGAAAGCAATTATTGAATGTACCGCGATTAGGTCAAAAAACTTTTGAACAATGTGCAGGCTTTTTGCGGATACAAGCGGGTGATAATCCTTTAGATGCCAGTGCCGTGCATCCGGAAACTTATCCAATTGTTGAACAAATTGCCAAAGACTTACAAACAGATGTGCAACACATTATTGGTAATGAAACTTTATTGCAATCAATAAAACCTTCAAAATACATTTCTGAAACCATTGGTACTTTAACCATTCAGGATATTTTAAATGAACTGAAAAAACCCGGCTTAGACCCCAGAAATGAAATAGAGCAATTTGAATTTGCAGGTATTTACAGCATTGATGATGTAAAACCGGGTGTTATTTTACCCGGTATTGTTACCAATATTACCCGCTTCGGTGCTTTTGTGGATATTGGTGTAAAACAGGATGGTTTGGTGCATGTGAGTGAAATTGCCAATCGGTTTATTTCAGATCCATCAGAAGCATTAAAACTAAATGATAAGGTAAAAGTAAAAGTATTAGAAGTAGACGCAACCAGAAAAAGAATTGCCCTATCCATTAAACAGGCCGAGGAAACACCACAACAGTATAAAAAAACAAATAAACCGATCCACAAAAAACAGCATCAGCAAACTGACGATTTAAGTAATTTAAGCGTTACCGATGCACTTTCATTATTAAAAAAGAAGTTTGGCAAATAAAAAACAACCGCAGCAATTCAACTGCGGTTGTTTTCTGAAAATATTAGTATAATTAATTTTCTGAGAAAGGCAAAGGAAACTCTTTCCAGATATGATCGGTAGGGCGATCTAAAGGCAATGTGTTCAGTAAATTATACCTGCGCACATCAATCCATCTGTATCCTTCATAAAATAATGAGTACCTTCTTTGTTTTAACATTTCGGTAAGCAAGGCTGTCTGTGTTAAAGGGCCACTGTAATTCGGCAAGTTGTGCCCGTTACGAATAATATTAATAGCAGTTTGTGCATCGGTCAAAGCATTACTTTGAATTTTTGCTTCAGCATAAATTAATATCAATTCTTCATTACGAATGATTGAAACCGGATCTATATTTGTTTTGAATATAGCCAAATCGTAATTGCTGGTTAAACCACTTTGTGTAGCAGGTGCTGATCGTAAAGCTACTTTATGAATTCTGTCATCACCAGGCTCAATATCAGTAACATAGGATGGTTGCGCCAGGCGATTTTCACCGGTATTGTTTAAAGGCAGGTACAGTGGATTTAACTGATCACCGGATGCAGTAGAAAAAACATGATAAATACCTGTATTAAAATTTCCATTCAAATTAAAGAATGATGCATTTAAGTCAGTTAAAGCTGCCGTCCAGTTTTGTTGATAAACATCTACTCTTGCAGCCAGAGCTCTGTTAAACTGAACCAAACCGCTGGCTGTTGTAAAGCCGCTAAACCCAGATGACAAATTAAAAATAACATTACTTCCGTTTAAATCTGCCTGGCCCTGATTCAACAAGTTAGTGATTGCCGTTAATGCTTCATTCAAACTAACTATCGGTCCCATCTTATTATAATCAGCCACATCAACTCTGATACCATTTTCATAGGTTAAATTTAAATTCAATAACAGTTGATACGCAATAATGGTTTTGGCCCATCCGGTATAAGCCTTTCTTTGTGCATCAGTTAAATAAGATGAATTCGTTGCTGCCTGAATTAAGATATAAGCATTACGAATGGTATTGTAACGAGAACCCCAGGGATTGGTTAAATAAAATGTATTGTTATCCAAAATTGCACTCCCTGCGCCCAGTAAGTCGGATGTATAACGCGGTTCAGAACCGGAAAAACGATATCCTTCTCGTCCAATCATGCTTACCACATCCAAATATATAGAAACATTATTGCGCAAAGACGATTCAGTACCGGTTACCAGATTATTCAATTCGCTAATCGTAGCATCTGTGGTTATTTGTTGTGAAGTAGGGCCATTCAAATAAGGGATGGGTTCTTTTTTACAGGCAGTATTCATTAGAATAAATATACTAATGATGCCGATTCGTACAAGATATTTTTTCATATATAAATATTTTTATTTATAAAATTAGAATGCAATGGATACATGAAACTGAACACGTTTAGATGTTGGAAATGGTGTTACATCAACTCCGGATGAGAAACCCACACCAAAATTTGAGACTTCCGGATCGTAACCAACATATGGCGTAATTACAATAAGATTATTACCGGATACACCTAACTGAATTCTGTCAATATTTTTTATTTTATATGGTAGCGTATAATACAAACCAATTTCTCTGAATTTTACAAAACTTGCATTTTGCACAAATGGTCTGGATGAAACACCTAAAGCTGCAATTCTGTTTGCTCCTGCAGTTTTGCCATTGCTTTGCAGTACATCAAAATCAGGACTGGTACCACCTAAATCTGTTAACAACTGTGTTAAGTTAATCACATCGCCACCTTGTTTCCAATGTATTAAAAAGCGCAATGACCAGTTTTTGTGAATGGTAAAATCATTCAGAAAATTCATTTGAAAATAGGGCTCAGCATCGCCAAGTTTACCAACTCCACCATTCCCATTCAGCCCTACAATTTGGGTAGCAGTGGCACCTTGCTGGATGAAATAGGTACCCAGAGTGGTTCCAAATGCACCTAACGGAAAGGCAGGTATATTTAACTGTGTAATCAATGAACGGTTCATCCAAAAATTAGTAGTTGAACTCCATCTGAAATTTTTATTATCTACCGGTATGGCTTTTAAACTTAGTTCAACACCTCTGTTTCTTAAACTGCCTGCATTCAAATAGCGGGTACTAAAACCGGTTGATGCAGGTACCTGACCTTGTAACAGTAAGTCTTTCACTACTTTATTGTAGAAAGTTGCTTCCAAACTTAGTTTACCTTCTAAAACACTTACATCCACACCAGCCTCTAATTCTGTTTGCCGCTCTGAACCAATGTTGCCATCTCCTAAAACAGTAGTTACCAACGAGCCTGCATAACCTCCTATATTAGCAGAATTCAGTGGTGTAAATCTGCTGATGTAAGCAGGAAAATTACTTGACTCACCATAAGCAACTCTTAATTTCAAATCATTAATGGTATTGCTTTTCCAAAAATTCATTTTAGATAAATTCCAGGCCACATTGGCTTTGGGATAAGTAAAGTATTTTTTATAATCCCCATTGTTGGTTGACTGGTCAAACCGAACACCGGCAGTGATGTTCAAATAATTATTCAAAGCAAATTCTTCCTGCACAAATGCACCATCGTTTTTATATTTTATTCTAAACTGCGATACATTGATGGCGCCTGCCTGATCAAGATTTGTTTGTATACCAATTAATTGCGTTGCAACATTCAGAATATTATCATACTTGCCAAATTCATGCGTAATACCGGCAGTAGTTACAAATGAAAGTTTATCTGAAGGCTTATAAGAATTTACCAAAAAGCCAGCCCAATTGGTATTTACATTATTAGTATTTCCCTGAATACTATGTCCCTTTGTAGTGTTCACCTCAAATTGTAATGAAGATGGAAATAAGGCTGTTGTTTTTAAATTATAGTAATCTAAACCGCCACGTGCAATGAGTTTTGTTGTCATTTTTGCTGACTCCTGCAAAATGGCTTCTACATTTACTCCACCAATATACCGATTGGTTAATTCATTATTCGTCATCAAATCTCTTGTTTGCAAAGGATTGGAAGCCGCAAAAGGATTATTGGGATAAATACCATTGGCATCTGGAAACAATTGCGCAAAAGAAGGGGTAGAAGATAATGCCACTCCAAATGAAACACCGGCATTATCATTATTGGTTAGCCCTCGGTTTGCAGATGAATTTATATAAGTTGAACTATAACTTAGTTTAATTTTATCACTAATATGATGGTCAATATTTACCCGCAATGAATTATTAGCATATCCGGTACCTTTAATAATTCCATCTTCATTTCGTAAACCACCAGCCATATAAAAAGTGGTTTTATCATTTCCGCCACTAATAGATAAGCGGGAGTCGCGAATAAAGCCTTTTTGTCCATACATTTCTTTTTCATAATCATATAATTTTCCTGCTGCTTTGGCTGCATCATAAGCTGCAACATCCCAACCCTGATCCTGCACTATTTTATCGGTTAATGGTCGCTGACCTAAGTATTTAATAATTGAGTTGAATCCAACATCCTGTGAAAGATTAAAACGCGTTTTACCTGCACGACCTCTTTTTGTGGTGATAATGACCACACCGGCAGCAGCCTGTGCACCATAAATACTGGCAGCAGAAGCACCTTTTAATACCTCCACAGTTTGTATGTCTTCAGGATTTAAATCAGCAATTCGATTCGATGCATTATCCTGATTGGATGAATTCCCGGCGGTAGCAGCAGCAGTTACTGCATTCAAACCGGCAGAAGTGGCTGAATTGTTCACAATTACTCCATCTACCACAAACAAGGGCTGCGAATTTCCAAAAATGGTAGTAACTCCACGTAATTTAATAGATGTACCCCCACCGGGCGCACCTGAATTGGCAATAATATTTGCCCCCACTACTTTACCGTTCAAAGCAGCATCAAAAGTTTGAGCCGGTGCCGTACCTGCTAACTCACGGGCACCAATTACAGCAACTGCATTGGCAGCATTGCTTCTTTTAACTGTAGTTGCCAAACCCGTAACAACTACTTCATCTAAACGAGCATAGTCTTCCTTTAAAGCAATATTAAAGGAATTGGTTTCATTCGTAATTTTTAAAGTTTGTGTTCTAAAACCGGTAAAACTAATTTCAATGGTTGCACCAACAGATACTTTCAATGAAAAATTACCCTGCGCATCACTCATAGTACCACCTGTACTGCCTTTTACTGCAATGTTGGCGCCCGCTACAGGACTTGCATTTTGGTCTGTAATTTTTCCGCTAATGTTTTTTTGTTGTGCAAATGCTATTGCGGGCAAAAGCAACAATAGCCAACACAATAGCAACATACTTGATTTGTTTTGCATAAGTGTAGTTTTGGTGAAAAATCTGAATCTTAAAAATAGCTTATTATTATTGAATTTAAAACCGTTTTTAAATATTTTTATCATAATTAAATAATTTAGCAATTGATATAAAATATCATCCATATTTACGATCTCTGGCAGCTAAAAAAACATTGTAAAAATGTATTCAAAACAGAATTTGCAGACTACATACAATATCCCCAATTTTGCGCCATGCATTTACAAAAGAAAGATGTGGTTTTAATGGCCATTTGCACCGGATTAATTGTTGCCAATATTTATTACATACAACCCCTGATTGTTTTAATTGCACAAAGTTTTCATGTGCCGGAAAATGTAGCCGGAAGCACAACCTATTTAACACAGGCCGGCTACGCAACAGGGCTCCTGATTTTAGTACCCTTAGGTGATATGATGGAGCGTCGTAAACAAATTATTGCCACCACAGTATTGGCAATTGTTGCTTTGATAGGTGTAGCCAAAGCGCCCAATTTTTTAACCTTGCAGATTTGCTGTTTTTTTGTTGGCGCAGGCTCTATTGTACCACAACTTATTCTGCCATTGGCAGCTACCCTCTCCGATCCCACTCAAAGAGGTAAAGTAGTGGGAACCGTTATGAGTGGGCTTTTGGTGGGCATTTTACTTTCGAGAACATTAAGTGGAGCTGTTGCAGAATGGCTGGGTTGGCGAAGTATGTTTTGGATAGCAGCCATACTGTGCATTTTTTTAGCCTTTTTCATGCAAAAAAGATTTCCTCAAAATCAGGTTGTTTTTGAAGGCCACTATGGCCACCTGATGCAATCTTTAATTCATCTGATTAAAGAGCAACCTATTTTAAGAGAAGCTACTGCCATTAATATGTGTTGTTTTGCCGTGTTTGGCAGTTTTTGGACAACCATGGTTTTACTGCTTTCCAAAGCTCCCTTTCATTTTGCTACTCATCAAATTGGTTTATTTGGTATTGCCGGTGCGGCCGGTGCCATAACTGCACCTTTTGTTGGTAAATTAAGCGATAAGGGCACACCACGTAACACTTTAAAAGTAGGGTTATTGCTGTTTCTCATAAGTTTATCGGTTTTATATTTTGGCCGAAGCAGTGTTATACTGATGATTATTGGCACCATTTTGATTGATATTGCACAGCAATCCGTTCACGTTACCAACCAAACAAGGGTTTATGCATTGATGCCCGAAGCCCGAAATAGATTAAATACTATTTTCATGAGTCTTAGTTTTGTAGGCACCACATTGGGTTCTGCAATGGGGCTGTTGCTTTGGAAATGGGCATTGTGGCCTGGTGCAATAGCCGGATCCGTTAGTTTAATTATTTTAGGTTGGATTATATTTTTGCTAACAGGCAAAAAATAAATCATCGGTTTTTATATAGTATATAAATTGGCTTCTCCATTTTCTTGCATCAATGCCAGCTCAATAAAATAATAATACCGGCATTTGTTTTACATGGCATCGCCTGTTGCGTCGCAATCACTTCATCGTTCCGAAAATTTGGCAGCAGGCATACATGTATACATGTTCATCACATCCAAAATTTATGATTACGCGTTTCCCGTTCATCCAGTTACCTGTTGTATATAAAAAACCCTCTTCAAACAAAATTTAAAAAGGGTTTGCAATACCAAAGGAATAGAAATGGTTAGTAATTATTGCTTCTTCAATTTTACAAAGTAAATAATAGTATTATGCATTAAATCGTTCGAAATACTTACTTCAGTGCGTTTTCCCTGATCATCTGTAATTACCAGCAATGCAGAGTTAGGTGGTATATCGCCTAAATTCTCAGCAAAGAATATCATCTCATTCTTTTTCTCATTCGGCTCTACTGGCACTTTAAAAGTAATGGCTCTATCAGTTTTCAATTCCTGTTTGTACACCACTATTTCTGAATTGTAAATTACAGATACACTATCGTGATCAAAAGTCCCATTGTCATACAAATCAACATGTACAGAATCGGAGGTAGTATAAACCGTAAACACCTGATTGATGGATCTGTGATTAATGGCAGTTAACAACAATCTGCTCTTGATTTGTGAAATAGAATCGAGTGTGGCAATTTTTTTGTCTTTTTGTAACAACTCGTTTCCAATATGCGGTGGTATATTATTTTTAGTAATAGCTGCATTATTGTTAACTTTTGATGGTTTTGCAGTTACATACGGATTAGTATCCGCAACAGTTTGTTGATTTTTTTGTTTGTATGCTTCTGCACGTTTGGCTTTTCTTTCTGCCTGTAATCTGGCTTTGTGTTCAGCTGCTTCCCTTACCTTTTTTGCTCTTCTTAAGCGTGCAGCTTCTTCCTGCTTATGTTGTTTTAATTTTTTTTCTGCTCTCACCTCAGCTAAATGTTCTGCTCTGGCTCGTGCTTTTTCTTCCCGTAGTAATTGTCTTTCTGCTTTTAAATTGTTGTTGGATTTAGTTGTGGGTTCATCCGGCTCAAATCTGTACGGACGCCTTCCATTTCTAATATCATCTAAAATTTGGTCAATATCCAACTCCTTACCTGATGGAACCCATTTGGGATTTTTAGATCTGGTTACAATTACATCCGATCTGCGATTTACAATTTGTTGTGCAGTATCGTAAGTATCATCATCTTTACAAGGCAATATTAAATGCTGTTCACCATAAAAATCAACATTAATTCTGGATGCATTAATATGATGTTTAATCAGGTACATTTTTACTGCCAATGAACGGGCTTTCGATAAACGCAGGTTCAATTCAAATTTGCCTTTGCAATCGGTAAACGAACCAATTACTACATTTAATTCCGAATTTTCTTTCAATAATTGTATAATGGTATCTAAACTATTCCTGTCTTCCGAACGTACTTTCGCTTTGTAGAAATCAAAATTAACAGATACTCTTTTTACAGTTGCGTTGTTTAATGAATCGAGTATATGCCTGCGCATTTGTTCTTCATCACTTAACTTATTTACCGGCACTGTAATAACAGGGGGTGCATTTTGTACAGTAGTATTATCTGTTTGATTAGCTTTTGATGTATCAATAGCTGACTCTTTTGAAGTATCTGGTAATGGTGGTAATTTAATAGACTGAAAAACTTCTAAACAACAGGGTGATTCACGATCGGAAGTAAAATAAGCAGTATCGGCATCGCCAATGCTGTTGTAATAAATATCATCTTTTACAGAGTTAATGGGTAATCCCAAATTTTGAGCAGTATTCCACTGGTTGGTAACGATGTTGCCTTTACTTTTATAAATATCCATACCACCTAAACCAACTCTTCCATTCGAACTAAAATACAAAAGGGCACTATCCGCAATAAAAACTGGCGCAACATCATCTTCACTGGTATTAATGGCGGCACCTAAATTATCAGGTGTACCGGTTGGTAAACCATCTTCTAAAGCAATTTTCCAGATATCATATTTTCCCATGCCGCCGGGCCTGTCTGAAGCAAAAAATAAAAATTTACCATCTCTTGTAACAAATGGATGACGTGCATTGTGGCCTTTTGCATTCACCAAAGTATCTAAAGGATAAGGCGCATCCCACGGAGCATCCAAACCTGAACGTGTTGCGGCATATATGATGTATTTATTGGCTTCGTTTTGCTGATCTTCATTCCATCCGGTAAAATAAATATGCAATCCATCTGCCGAAAACTGTGCTGCGGCAGCATCATAAGCTAAACCTTGCGGAAAAGCTTTACTAATATTGTTTTGATTGGTATTAAACTGATACAGTGTTGATCGGTAGACTACCTGTTTATTTTTTCCAACAGTATCTGGTCTGGAACTGCTAAAAACAAAAATGCTGTCATTTAATTTAGTATACGCATAATTAGACCCTAACGCATTCACAGGTGCAGGCATTTTTTGTATTGAAAAACGTTGCAGGTTTTGTTGTTGTTCAATATTAAAACGACAATCTGCCATTTCTTTTAAAGCCAAAGCTGAGTAAGCATCTTCCTGTGTATGTTCTGCCGTAAATTTCGATAATGCTTTAATCGCTTTATCCGGTTCGTTCATGGCACGCAGTGATATTCCATACCATAAATAGGCCATGATATCCGGTTTTTTTTCAAGACTTAGGTATCGTTCATAGTTTGGCAAAGCATCCTGATAATCGTGGTATAACCGGTATGATTCAGCTAATTGATGGGTAATATAAATTTCTTTTGCCCCTTTTGGCTTTCTGCCGCTTTTATGCACTCCAGGTATATAAGGCAATACTCCATTCCCATTAGCAATGTTACCATTAAGTGCTTTATGATACAACTGTGCAGCTCCATAATAATTTTTTTCCTTGAACAACTGGTCTGCTCTTTTCGTGTAAGCTCTGACAGATTGACCATTTACAACAGATACGCAAAAAAACACCACTAAAAATATAGTAATGCGTTTAAATAAAAAACAGGTTAGTAATGTAACTCTATACAGCATGCTAATGTTATAAAAGAGATTTTCTATGTATGAATATAGGCACACTTTACAGGAAGGATGTAAAAACAGCCCAATAAGTTTTTAACATTATGTGGGTAACATTTATTGCATATTTGAAAATTTATTAGAAATTATACCGACGAAGCATGCAAAGTGTGCAGTATTAAAATAAAAAAGTTATTCTGTAATGCAACAGAATAACAATTCACTAACCTGAATAGCAGTTGGATTAAAGACGGGGACAAATAAACTTAGTAGCCGGTATTTTTTTGCGATGTACATAACTGATTGAAATTTCATAACCGCCCCGGTAAGCCGACGCACTGTTTAGGGTTGAAATATTGATATCATAACTAAGCCCCACAATAAAACCATTTAAATTAATTCCAATATTAGGCGCAATGGCATCATTGTTTCTGTACATAACCCCTGCAATAAGATCTTTGGTATAATCAAGTGTATAATTTAGATATAATCCACCGGCAATTTCAGATGCAGCACCCTGTCTTTCATAAATAACATGTGGCGTTAATTGCAATAAATCGTTCACTGCAATTCTGGTACCTGCATGAATGGAATAACGTACCGGTATAAAACTATTACTGGCTTGTAAAAATTTATCAGTTGGTTGTGTGGGATGGTATAAACTTACTCCAATAAATGGATTTACTTTTTTATTAGGATCACCATCATAATACATTACGCCAACGCTTCCATCCAAAGTATATGCTGATGTTTTTGAAAAAATTTCATTCGACGGAAAGGTGGGATCGTAACCTACCAATGGATTAAACTGGTTGCCAAATTTTAGTTTGGAAGGATCAACACCCCGATAAATAAATCCGAATTGAAATCCACCACTTAATCTTTTATATTCACTTAAATGAACTTGATAAGAAAGTGATAAATAACTATTGGTGTAATTATAACCACCATCGCCCGCTGATTGATTTAAAACCATTAAACCAACTCCAAAACTATTCGGTAATGCTGCATCTAAACTAATCCCTTTCGTTAATAATGGTGTAGCAACAGATGCCCATTGATTACGAATATTAGCTGTAGTTCGATAATCTCCGTCTATTACCCCTGTCATTGCAGGATTTAACCACATAGGGCTTGCATAATACTGTGTAAAATGAGGGTCTATTTGCGCTTCTGCAATAGAAACGCAAAATAATAAACCAATCATTAAGTATCTCATTTTAATCATACAATCCTGATTTCCTTAACGAATAAGTGTTATTGAACCCCTTCGTTTTACTTTTTCATTACTCTGTAATGTTGCTTCGAAGGAATAATAATATACACCTACCGGCATTTTTGTACCATTATAACTTCCATCCCATCCTTGAGATTGTGTGGAAGTATAAAAAATTAATTGCCCCCACTGATTGTATATAGACAATTTCATTGTCTTTATAGTATTCCCATAAACAAAGAATAAATCATTATTACCATCTCCATTGGGCGTAAATGAATTAGGAATAAAAATGGCATCACCAATAGGGTTTAAAGTTGTAACTGTAATACTGCCCGGTGCACTTTCCTGACAAGCCAACTTACCTAAGGCTTTTACTTTAAAATTGATAGTTTGGTTGGGTCCTAATCCGGTTACCAATTCTTCTAAGGCAGTGAGGCCGGCAGCGGGTAACTGAAAGGTGGCACCGTTGTCTAAACTGATTAAATAACTCACTGCTCCGGGAACCGGTAACCAACTAAACAAAACACTGTTTGCGGTTATGGTGTCTGCCTGAACAACGGGTGTGCTTAATGCAGAAGCTACCTGAATGCCAATAGATGCATTTGTAGCTGCACAAATAGGTGGATTTGTGTTGGCTAATACAACATAATTGGTAGCCTGACTAATGGGTTGTGTTGTATATGAAGTACCAGTAAATAAAAGTGTATTGTTACCCACTTTATACCAATTATAATTTACGCCTGTTTCAGGATTCACTATGGATAATGTATCGGCTGTACCCGGGCAAACTGTATCTGATGTTGCCTGAATGGTAAAAGGTTTCGGACTTGTTGCAAATTGAACTTTTGTACTATCGGTAACCGTACAAATACTATCTGTTACTTTAACTTTATATACTCCATTTGAATCAACAATAGTAGATGCCGTTGTATCGCCGGTTGACCATAAGTAACTGGTGAAGCCTGTACCGGCATTCAATACTTTAGAAGTGTCATTACAAACAGTTGTGGTAGCAGCTAACAAAGTTTTTAGCGCATCCACCTTTATTGTAACCTGATCTTTACAAACATAAGGACTGTCGGTATAGGTAACAGAATATGTGGTAGTTTGTGAAGGATAAACTTTGATGGTAGTAGTAGTATCACCGGTAGACCATACTAATGTTGGTTTGGGTTGTTTTATAAGAGAAGAATCAGGATAATATGCCCAAATTCCATCGATTCTAGCCCATATCACTCTTTTATCAACCGGATCATAATATGCATAACCGTTGGATGCATTTAAAGGAGCAGCAGGTGGTACTGCACCTGTTCCTACAAACTCACTGAATCCATTATCAGTTCCCCAGTTAAACCGAAAAGTTTTTTTGGTATTCACTAAATATTGATTCAATGGGTAATCGCCTGTTGGTTGAAATCCACCGAATAAATAAAATCTATTCTTGTCATAATCGTAAGTCATAGCACCTTCATATTGAATAGTGCTGTTATTAGTGGGCAAAATATTGGTAAAGGTATACGTATTTAAATCCAATGCATATAAATCTTTCAACCAGCAAAACATACCATTGGCTGTAGCCCAAGGACTTCCTAAAGAACAGGTGCCGCTTAATTCATTCCCATCGCAACTACCCTGCCCCGAAAATAAAAATAAAGTTTTCCCATCAGCAGATGTGCCCATTAAATTTCCACCTTTTGGTGGATTACAATCACTTAAATTGGGGCGTTTTTGTATCCAGGATAAATTATTTTCATAAATCCAGTTCTTAACAGTAAACCCACCATAACCTCCATAAAAACCGGGACTATTTGTTATGGGATTCCAGTATGAGCTGGCGTTATAGTCAGCATTATCAAAAGCACCGTTGCCTATTTGTGTCCATGCACCACCGGTAGCCGGTACTGCATAAACATTGTCTTTTCCTGCACGCCATAAAATCAGCCTGTTGTTGGTATAGTCATACGTAAATTCGGTATAGTTACCAGGCCATCCCGGCCAGTTATTGGCAAAAATTTCGGTACTGGTTTTGTTCTTTAAATCGTACCGAATAATTCTTTTGTTAATGATTGAATACAAATACTGATTTACCTTATCATAACCATATGCCTTGAGGTTAAAAGCAGTTTGGTCAATATTATTTCCACTAATTAATTCAAGTTTCCTATTTTAAACGATTGCTTTTACTTGAAAAGCTAAAACGAATAGTAATATTTTAAGTAAGAATCCATCTTTAGTGACTGCGTGAATAGAATGGGGTGTCATTTCTACAATTTCACTAATAGTGGTTTCTATACGTTTTCTCATTGCATTTTTAATAAAAGCATGATAAGGTTTATCTGGTTTTTTACTGTTTGATTTTCTGCATATTTTTAACTCTATCAGCTCAGTTTCTTTATATAATTCTTCTAATTCATATGCTGTATAGGCACTGTCTCCAAATAAAGAGCTCTCTGGCGGCAGATCCATAAACATTTTCTGCAAGGCTTCTACATCATGTTCGCTACCAGGTGAAAAACAAATTTCAACCGGTATACCATTTTTGGTTGTAATCAACTGTACCTTTACCCCATAAAAATATTCCCTTTTA
>NZ_SCKY01000077.1:0-1790 GCF_004100315.1 Hydrotalea sp. AMD
ACAGTAATACACAAACGCCAGCACGTATGGCATTGGTAGATGTAAATGGTAAAATAGTTAAAGAACTGGGTAATGCCAAAGGCCCTGACATGGATGCGTATGCTATTGCTAAAACTGAAATTATACGTATTAAAAGTGCTGATGGTTTATTTGAACTGCCCGCTTTGGTTACCTGGCCGGCACATTATGATAAAACGAAGAAATATCCCATGCTCATTAGTATTTATGGAGGGCCTAATGCCGGTACCGTATGGGACAGGTGGAACTGGAGCCCCAGCCGCGAACTATTGGCACAGGAGGGGTTAATACAAGTAGCGTTTGACCACCGTGCCAGTGGCCAGTTTGGTAAAGCAGGTGTAAACTATATGTACCATGATTTAGGGTATTGGGAAATGGAAGATTACAGCACTATGGCCAAATGGTTTATTCATAATGCCGGTGCCGACCCTGCCCGTATTGCTATTACAGGGTTTAGTTATGGGGGGTATATGACGTGCTATGCATTAACCTACAAATCGGATGTGTTTACTTATGGTATGGCCGGTGGCAGTGTGGTAGACTGGAGCCTGTATGATACCCATTATACTGAACGCTATATGGGTACACCGGAAAGCAATCCGGAGGGTTATAAAAAAAGTAGTGTATTGAGTTATATTGGTCGGTATAAAGGCCTGTTGCAAATTGTACATGGTACTATGGATGATAATGTACATATGCAAAACAGCATACAATTAATTAGTGCTTTGGAAGATGCCAAGAAGCCTTTTGAAATGATGTTGTATCCCGGTGGGCGCCATGGTTGGCCTTATTTGCCTGCTAAATGGGATGATTTTCAAAATCTGAAAGCGAAGTTCATTTACAAATATTTAATTAAGAAACCCATACCGGAAGGTTTGCTGCATTAAATAACTAAAAAGCCCTGCTTATTGCGGGGCTTTTTATAGATAGTAAAATGAAAGTAGGTTAAAAATAAGCTTCCCAATAAATTGGTTGTGTTTAGTGTAAAAGTATATACAACGAACAGCCATAAACGACATTAAGCATATTACAACAGTAAAATAGTTGTAAAATTAGTGGCACTTCTGAAAAAATGATTGCTTTTATGGCTCAGGTATAAAAGAAATAATAGTTCAATTTATTAATTATATTTTAAAATTTGAATGGTACAAATAAAATGATGTAGTTATTTACATACTTACATTTGGGTTATAATACTAATTGCTTTTACATTTATTCAAGTTACATTTATTGTTACGCATGGCAAATACTATTTTAATTATAGATGATGAGGTAAAACTCAGAACACTGTTGGCAAAAATGTTGAGTTTAGAAGGATTTGATGTATTACAGGCCGGCGACGGAAAAACCGGGCTTAAAAAATTAGAACAGCAAAATATAGATATTGTACTTTGCGATGTTAAATTGCCCGATGAGCATGGTGTTGATTTGGCCAAAAATATCAAACAAAAGTATCCTGCGCTTGAAATTATCTTGATGACAGCCTATGGCAATATTCCGGATAGTGTACAAGCTATAAAAAATGGAGCATTTGATTATATAACAAAGGGAGATGATAATTATAAAATTATTCCATTGCTTTACAGAGCACTTGAAAAAGTGAAACTGGCAAAAAGGGTACAACAATTAGAAAAACAGTTAGATAATAAATATGCATTAAACAGTATACTTGGTTGTTCAAAAAGTATTCAATTAGCCATTGAAGCCGCCCGAAAAGTAGCACAAACAGATGCCACTGTTTTATTAACCGGCGAAACAGGAACCGGTAAAGA
>NZ_SCKY01000044.1:0-8698 GCF_004100315.1 Hydrotalea sp. AMD
CGGCATCGCCACTTTTTACATTTTGCCGGGCATTGTTTAAATAGCCATGGGGTATGTTCCATTTTTTTAAAACAGCCGCCTGGTTATTAATCTTTGCTTTTACGGTTTGCTGCCACAATTGTTTTTTTAGGGGTTCACTGGCGGCTAATTGCTCCTTAAAACGCTCACTTTGCAGGGTATGGCTCTCTAAAGGCAGCAGCATGCCGCTGGGGTGGTGGGTACTGTTGCAGGTTATTACCGCAATATTGTTGGTAATCAGTTGGTCTAACAAAAAATGGGTAATGGTAATTTGCGGATGCTCTAATACCAGTACGCCTATATCTTCAATGGGTACCGTTTTATCCTGCCGGTCTTCCAACCCTTTTATGTGGGCATAGCTAAGCACCAATTGTTCGTTATTGCATTTTAGGTGGCAGGGGTTCTCTATGCAGAGGGTGCGTTTAAGCATTAGATATGTGTGATATATTTGGTTAAAAAAGTATGTAGTGAACAGATTTGAATATGATTGTTTGTATAGTTATCACTTCCAGGTGTTACAATAAAATTTTTTTGTGTATTCAAATCTGCAATACAATTTAAAAAGCCTTTTGAAATTTCCGGTGCATTATTACGTTTTATTTCAACACAGGCTACGGGTATATTTCCGTTAACCAATACTACATCTGATTCTGCACCATGATGTGTGCGATAGTAATATACAGATAAATGAGATGGTACCAGTTGATGTATTTGTTCAATAACAAAACCTTCCCATGAGGCACCTGAAACAATGTGGCCGGCTAATTCATCAGTTGTTTGTATGCGGTTCATGTAATGCAATAAGCCGCTATCACGAAAATAGATTTTAGGCGATTTTACGATCCGTTTAGTAGTGTTGATAAACCATGGCTGTAAACGTCTGATTAAAAAAGCTCCTTCCATAAAATCCAGATATTTTAGCGTAGTGGCTCTACTAATGCCTAATGAACGTGAAATATTTTCGTAGTTTACAATATTGCCACTAATTGCGCTTAACATGGTCCATAGATTTCGAACAGTAGCCGGTGATAGATTTTCATTCATTAAAAAATTTACATCACGCTCCACAAAAGTGCAGTAGTAATTTTCGGCCCATGCATACCATTGTGCATTGGTTCTTAAGGTAAGTGCTTCAGGATAGCCGCCTCTGAATCATATTTTATCCTGTGCAATTTTGGCTTTATTGGCTTCCATTAAGTTAATGGTGGGTAGTTCTATATGGGCAATTCTACCGGCCAAACTTTCAGAAATGCCTCTTACTAAAAAAGGTGAAACCGAGCCCAATAGCATAAAACGTCCGGGTTTTCGGTATTCATCAATTAATGGGCGTAATATGGCAAATAATTCGGGCATCGTTTGGACTTCGTCAATAATCACCAGTTTATCTTTTAATCCGGCCAGCATGGTTTCAGCATCTTCCAGTTTACGCCTGTCAGATGGTTTTTCTAAGTCAAAATAAACTGTAGTAGATTTTTTTTTATCTGCAATCTGCCTGGCAATAGTTGATTTGCCTATCTGCCGCGCACCTATTATAGCTACGGCAGGAAACTGTTTCATCTGCTTTTGTAGTGTTTTTATAATATTCCGTTGAATCATCTTTACCGTGAAAATTGTACAACAAATTTATAATTTTTCACGGTAATAAAAAAGTAATGAAATGGGTTATGCCTAAAAATGTAATTGAGGAACAAAAAAATGAATCCTTTCCGGTATGTATATATGGTGCTTGTGTTTAGCAGCTTAAATCTTGAAAAATTATAAGTGTAGTTAAAAATTGAATTATTTTAGAATAATCCTTCTAACCAATAATTTGGTCATTGAATAAATAACTGCAACAAACCCCTAAATGGTTGTAAATATTGATTATTAAAAGCTAAAACTATGAACCGTGAAAATTGTATAATGTATTTATAATTTTTCACGGTAATTGTACTTCATTCCTTTATTATACTTAACTTACCACCAATTGCGCATTACTGCATTTTAAATGGCAGGGGTTTTCTATGCAAAGGGTGTGTTTGAGCATGCTGGTATGATTTACCGGGTGAGCGATTCCTCCAATGCGATATATTCAATAAAACGTTCAAGTTTAAGGGTATGTTGTGCGAGGAAGCTATTTTTATTTTCGAAGATTTCCCGGAAGAAGGGAAGCTCTTCAAAATGAGCATGAACATAGTGGTAAGAGCTCCAGGGCCACTCAGTTGTTTCTTTTGTAAAACTGTGTTTAACCGGGTTGAGATGAATGTATAAAACAAGGGTTTGTAAATATTGCGCAGAGGTAATTTCCTTTCTTTTAAAGTTTTTAATAAAAAGCGAACCCCTGCGTTGGTAAACTTTATTAAAAGCCTGCGTATAGCTGCTGAAGAGGTTGGAGAATTTCTTCGACAGCAACTTTTCCAAAGTTTCGAACTTTGGAAAAGTTTGCAGCAGCGCTTCTTCGTTTTTTATTTTAACCAGTAGATGAAAATGATTCGGCATTAAGCACCAGGCTAAAGTATCTGCTACAGCATCTATATGTTTATAGTATTGTTGCAGGAAGAAACGATAATTTTCTGCTTCCCGGAAAAGGTTATCATCACCATTGGCATGGTTGTAAATATGATAATATCGACCGGGAAGAAGTGGTGACATGATTAGGAAAATATTGTTAAATAATTGGAAAAACTTTAACTTGAAATGAGGAATAATTGTATGCTTCAATCAATCTTCAATTACAAAAATTCATTAATTGTTTTTTGAATTACTAAATAATATTTTTTTAAATGAATATTTTATCTTATATTAGTTTGTATGAAATTATAGAATGTTTAGTAATACGATTTTATTTTATGAATTCTCCATTTCTTTGATATAGGCATGGATTGGCATCAATTATTTATTAGAGGATTTGAACTAGAAGAGTTTTTCTATATAAATGATTCTTTTGTGCATACTGATTTATACTTTAGATATGTTACCTAAGCGATCCACTTGTAATTTGATACAAACATCTTTAATTTGCATTCCATCTAAACTTGCAGTTTTAGTATCAAAAGAACCTGTTGGTTTATTCTCCTTTTCATCATAACGCAAATCTATTTCTTTGGGTGCGATAGGTTTTGCAATTGTATTTGGGAAAAAGTAACAGGTTGAAGAAAAATCATTTACATTATAAATTCTCTTCCTTTGCTCATTGGTTAAATTTTTAAAATCAATTTTTGTGTTGTTTTCTAATTCATCTGTGGTTGGCACATATACCAAATCGTTGGGCGAGAGATAAGGGCATTCCTGACACAATTTTTCTCCTTTTTCATTCGTCTCCGGAACTGAACTCAATCCTTGTTTTTGACGTTCAATAACGATATTTAAAGGAATGGATTTAAAATTTCTTTTGCCATTTTCTTCTTGGTAAACAGCAAAATATAAATTTGGAGAACCTTGCACATACTTACTCTTTTTATTGCCTTTTTCTCCTAATACAAATCTTCCTTTTCCTTTTTCGTAAATTCGCACTTTAAATATTGGGTGATGAAATTTACCATTATTGTATTGAGAAATATTTTTATTCAACTCCTCTATTCCTTCAGGCGATAATGCTAATTCAGGATCGTTTCCTTTTTCTCTTAAGTAGTTGAGAAGAATTTTTTGAATACCAGTATCAGTAATCTTTTTGATTTTTTCTTTATTAAAACTTTTATCCAATGTTTTTCTTGTTGCTGTTGTAAATTCTCCTTCACTAACTTTTAACCAAGATAACTTAACAATTCCTGAAATTGTTTCTTCGTGCATTGGCTTCTTAACTGCCCAATGCACACGTTCTTGCTTCTTTTCGACTTTTTTCTCGTTTTCAAATTTTTGGTAAGTGTTTGTCGATTTATTGATAACACGCAAGTTTTGTTTAAAGCTCACAACAACTTTTTCTAACTCGTTTTTGGCATCAATTGTAAAGTTTTGCCATGGCTTTTTAAATTCCGTGAATTTATCTCTTTCTTTTCCATTTTTGTCTATCCATTTTTCAGTATTTTGGAGTTTGTGTTGTAAATCAAATCTAGAATTATCTGATTTTGCAGATTGATTATTTAGCAAATTCACATGGTCTCTTGTAGCACAAGCAATTACTAATGCGTCCATTGCATGGTGGCGGTGGTCAATGCGTTTCTTTTGAAAGCCTTTTGAAAGTTCAAACGGAATAGCAGGTATGGTGTGTCCTTCTTTGTTTTTTGCTGTAAAAGCTTCCGAATTGGTCAATTTATTCATTCGCTCAAAACGTGGTAAAATCAATTCATTCCAAACATCGTTTAATCCCCAATCTTGTTTTAAACGATCGGTAATTTTTCCATTGCCCGGAACAATGTTTTTTGAATTTACTCCGTCATCGTCTTTATCAGCACGAACAATATTTGATAGAACTGCAGAAACAAACTTGCTGATGTATCGCGTGTCATTCATTTGACGGGCAATCATTTTATCGGGAATTTCTTCTAACAATAATTTGTTGCGTTTGACTTTGTTTTTAGAATAATGTTCTTCTACAAATTCCCGATATTGTTTTTCGGTAAAAATATTTACTGTTTTCCCCAAACCAATTTCTACCGTTTGTAATACTGGGTTTTTAATAAATTCCAAACCAAGTTTGTTATCTTTTAGCTTATTTACGGCTTCTTCGCAGATTACTTTATTGCTTAAACTATCATCAAAATATCGGCTTTGTGGAATAATATGTTCAATTTCATAAGCAGGTGTGAACAGTTTACTCAAGGGAATTATTTCGCCTGTATAGGGCGACCGATATTTTTGTTCAAGCCATAATTTATATTTTTCGATTTGGGATTTTGTTGGTTGTGATTTTTGAGAAATATCATAAATCGTTATTTCTTTAGATTTTCCATCTTTTGTTTCGGTTAATCCTGTTTTTTCATTTTTTAGATATTCTTCAGTATGGTCATTTAGAGCATATTCTTCATAAATTTTCAAAATATCGTGTTGTGTTTGAGAATAGGGTCTTACAGGATTATTTCCTTTCTGATAAGAAGTAAGATTTTTTTCTTCTTTACAATAGTTTGAATAATCAATTTGATTTTTAAAAGAATCATCCTTTGCAAATTCCATTAACAATGTCTTTATTCTCAAATTTGTATTTTCATTTTTGGAAACCTGTTCTGTAATTTTAGCCCGGTCTTCTGTGGTGTTTTTCATTTCTCTGCCTAACTCAATATGAATTTCGTTAAAGAAATCTTTCGTTCCATCACCATATTTTTCCCAAATGTCTTTTACAACACGCAGCGTTTCGGTTATAACTTGTTCTACAATTGGGTTTCTTAAGTAATGTTGTTTAAACTCTTTTAAATACGTTTTTAAATCTTCAACTGAATTCCATTTCCCAATATCGGCAGCCTCCGAATGTCGGTTATAAACCACATATTGAGCCAACCACAAAGGCAACCCTTGATAATCTTCTTTATTATCTAAATTCTCTTTATTTATTTTTTCTCTTACCCTATCTTTAATGTTTTCATCAAACTCGCCAGTTAGAAGTTTGTCAATTCGTGCCTGAGTTTTAATATCAATATTTTCCCATTTCCAGTGTTTGCCAATTCGCATTAAAGGCAATAATTTTTTGATAGCCTTTTCAGAATATGAGCCATAATCGCTTTTGAATCGCGGAAACTTACTGAAGTTTTCTGCGAAAGAGTTTACATCTAACTGATATTTTCTTGCAAAAGTTTTCAGTGCTGTTTCAAACTCATTTTTATCCGTTACAGAATAAATGATGTGCCAAAGTTGTTGTTCAATTTCTCTTGTTAGAAAATTAGCTGGAATATTTGCAACTTCTTTTAATCGTTTACGGATTTCATAACCTGTTTCATTCATTGGATAGGGTTTTGATTCGTCTTTTCCCAAATCATATACATAATTCCAACGGTATTTGGCAATTTCAGCTGTTTGTACTTTGCCCTTTAAGTCTTTGAAGAAATGTTTTAGAATGTCTTTTTGATTAACCTCTTTTTTACTCATTAAAAACTCAAATAAATTTTCCTTATCTTCATTTGACTTCAGAAATTCATGTGTTACATCTTTATCTTCTTTTTTTGTGTAAATTTTTAAGTTGTACAGCCACTGCCAAACTCTAAATTCTTGATAATATGGATTAGATTTTGGAACACATTTTAAATATTCTTTCACTTCAATCTCTTTCCCGGTTTCATCTTTTTGGTTGTATTGTCTATACTCCAAAGAGCAATTACCAATACTTGATTTTTGACTACGCAACGGACGCTGATAGAAAATAATATCATCTAAAAATAAATGCACAAAATCTCTTTTACTGAGTTGTAGTTGGTGCGCTTCGTTGCTTCTGTATAACTCGCGAACGCAAGCATTATATAATTCATTAGTAAACAATTCAGGTTGTAAAGCAATTTGCTTTTCTAAAATGGCTTTTAATTCTTCTTTGTAAAACTTACGTTCGATAGTACGAACTAATTTTCCTCTAATTTTTTGATTAGGTTTTTGAAGTAATGTATCGTAAATGTATGTACCAACAGTTTTATTAGAATCTTTAATTTCTCTCTCTGTTTTGATTTTTATTAGTTTCCATTTTTTCTCCCAATCTTCTTCTGTTGGAATAGAAAATTTTCTTTTCAAAGTTCCATCATCTTCATATTTATCGTTCCCGTCTTTATCTAATTCAATCGTTGCAATAATATTTTTTTCTATTCCAATCCAATTTGGAATTTCTTTTGAGAAATATTTACCAGAATCTCCATTTGAAAGTTTTATTAAAATAACTTTAAGCCCTTTATAAATAGCTCCTGTATCTATTATTCCCGAAATTATCTGTGTGTCAAAATAAGTTCTTGTTTGAGCTGATCTTGTATCATCTTCATCATCTTCACCTCTTAATTGGTAATATCCTCGCTTTTGATTGAAATTTAACAAAAGCCAAGCCAACTCTTCTTTTTGTAATTTTTGTGTTAATCCTTTTTTACGTAAGTAATAAATGGTCCAGTCATAGGGTATCTTAGCATCCTTACCTTTTTTATTTTTTCTATTTAAAAGTTCTGGTTGGTTCATGCGAAAATCTTCCAACATTTCTTCGAATGATTTTTTGAAAATGAAGTCTTTATTATTGTATGCTATTTTGGGTTCGGTTTCTTCAAGAAATTGCCCCAAATTTTTTTCAAAGTCAATTTGTTTGCTATAATGTTCAGGTAAAAAGCCTAAAATATTTAATACTCTGTGCAGTCGCTCTCTTCTTAATAAATGTCGCTCACGTAAGCGCCTTATACTTCTATAATACGTTCTTTCAGCAGTTTGAGAGATAGAAGTTCCTTTACCAAAGTCATTCATCATATCCTGACTCATGGGAATTATTCGACTCCCCATTCCCAATATGTTTCCTTGTTTGTTTTCAAAATCCTGTTCTATCAACGCCCAACCTATTGAATTGGTGCCTAAATCCAGCCCTAAAATTGTTTTTTTCATGTTGCAATTATTTCTTTATTTTTGAAACCTAATTTGAAAGCAAATCACAATAAGGATTATTCCGTTGTGAAAACATTTAAGTCGCCTCACCTTACAATGTGGGGCTTTTTTTTCTCCCCCTAAACTAATCAAATTTATGTATTTATAAAAAAAATATTATCTCATTTTTTCTAACGAAATCCCTTTATACACACATTTAAACTGCCTATTCATCCTTTTCACAGTTGGGAGTCACATGCTCCTCAATCCCCACCTCCTAACCACCATCACCCACCACCCATTTCCAACCCCTTTCTCCCTACCTTGTTCGAAACAAATTCGATACATGTTCGACAATGGTTCGATACAACCCTTATCAATGCTGCATTTGTATGGGCCGGAGTCGAACAACTGTCGAACAAATCTCGAAAAAAGCCCGAAAATACTGGCGTTTATAATTTTTTTTTGAATGGTATCGTAAAAAAGGAGGAGGATATTTATCTTCATGCAAAATTCAAACACATGAGGAAAATTTTTGGCATTATTGCATGCTGTTGCTTAACAGCATTGTTTACTTATGCCCAGCAAAAAGAAATAAGTATGGCGCAATTGGTTACCGGAAAAGCGCCCAACGGCTTTTACAAACCGCTGCCTTCTGTAATAGAATGGCTGAACAATAACCAGGTATTGTTGTTGCAACGCGGCGAAAAAAGAGAAGATGCACAAACATTTTTATTTGATATTCCCTCGGGAAAAATGTTATCGTATACTGCTCCTGCACAGTTAAAGCCTGATAAGGCTGTTACCGAAATGAACCATGACTTGTATTTGTTTGTAAACGGAACGCCTACACGCATTACCAACGATACGGCGCAGGAACACAACCCCACTTTCTCGCCCGATAGCAATTATATAGCCTATACCAAAAACAATAATTTATATAGCTACAACATTGCTGCACAAAAAGAAACACAATTAACCTTTGATGGTTCGGCTACTACCTTAAACGGCTATGCCAGTTGGGTATATTTGGAAGAAATTTATGGCCGCCCCACCCATTACCGGGCTTTTTGGTGGAGCCCCGATAGCAAAACCATTGCCTATGCCAGGTTTGATGAAAGTATGGTGCCTATGTTTCCTATTTACAGTAGCGAGGGGCAACATGGTTATTTGGAATATACCCGTTATCCCGAAGCAGGCGATAAAAATCCGGAAGTGAAAATGGGATTTGTTAGTC
>NZ_SCKY01000078.1:0-1765 GCF_004100315.1 Hydrotalea sp. AMD
TTGTTTGCTGGTCAGCTTCCCCAGACTCGCCATCAACGCTTTGAATTGGGATTGCCTCACGATGCTCTCCAAACGTACACCAATAGGGTACTTTAGCAAATATCACTACCTAATGCGAACATCGCCATTGACTTGAAGTTAAAAGAAGGTGCTAAAAGTGATGTAACACATGTGGATGCAGTTAAGGTATTTAAATCTCTATCGACTGTGCACAAAGATTGCAAGCCATTTGTTTTTCTGATGTCTTCCCTTAAAACAGTACTCCCCGAGAAACGTGAATTATTCCGGCGCGATGCTGAGTTATTTCAGTCTGAATTTGAAGATCTAGACAAGGCAATTTTCACAAATGGAGATGAGCTTTCTCGGGTTTTAGGAAGTTATACTCAGTCATTAGAACTCCTCGGTGATCTCCGTGACAAGATGAAGGCTTTTCAGGGCGGGATAGAAGGAGCCGCTAAGAAAGTTATGCATCAACTTCGCGCACTTGATTTAGCCGATTATTTCGTACTTTATCACAATACGATAGCAGTTGAAAAAATCAAACTTGGCTCTTATGTTGTTGAAATGTTGCTGGAGTTTTTGGCTCACGAAGTTGAAGGACAGGGTGAAGTTTGGGATTTAGCGAGGTCTCTCGATCAATTAGAGTTGAAGGACTTGCCGCGAGCTCGTTTTGGAGTTACGCATGCAGTATCTCGACTGTATTCCGCAAATATGATGCATTCGGAAGCGATGCTCCGTTCTGAAGAAGCTGCAAAAGAGGGGCCGGCACAGGGTTACTTTTTTACTGGTGATATTTTCGTTGATGCGCAAGCATTTAATTTGTCCATTCCAGACAGAGCTTATGCAATAGTGACGCCAGCATGTGATCTGGTTAGACCTGAAAAATTGAAGGAACGTACATTGCTAGTTTGCGAGGGAAGTGTTCGGGCAGTTAACCCCGGGTCGTCCACATTGATTGCAAAAGACGGTCTGCCAATTACAGTTATGAATAATTTACGCAATACGGATCAGTTTATAGCAATTGAATGGAACAAAAAAAAGCTTCATACCTGGCATGAGGCCGAACAGTTAAAGTTTTCCGATCCTTCACAATGTTCGCTGGTACGTGTAGGTCGACTTAGATCTACCTACGCATTGCAATTGCAGCGAGCGATCACATCTGATCTTAGTCGAGTTGGCACACAAAGGCCACCAAGTGCATTAGTACCTCATCAACTTCGGTGTTTCGTATCAGATAGTATAAAATGGCATGAAGTTTACTTTGATCTGAATACTGACGCAGCTGCGCTCACAGATTCAGAGAGTAGCGGAAAAAAGCACACATTGTTTGTGTTGACAGATTCGACTATTCACAAGGTTTTTATTAAGATTGATGCATGGATCAAGAATAATCCTAACGTTGTTAATAAAGTCTCGATTGAAAAAATATTGAAAGACGATGTTAGAAACGCATTACGTGGGTATAAGCAAAAAGTACCTCAGCCTAAGAAACCAGGCGATAAAGTCGACGTGACAGCCTATCCATTAGAGGTTATTTGGACAGGAGTAGACCAGAAATTAGTCGCTATGACTCGGGCGGGTTCCGGATCGATATACTCACAAATCGCAGATGGTCATACTGTAAACGGTACCCAGAATTGACCTTGCCCCCAAAAGATGGACTCGTTAACTGGAGTGTTTTTATACTTTGGTTCAAGGAGATTTTTTCATGGCAACAACAAAACTTTCGCGGTCACGCTACACCTTGGAGTTCAAGTTGGAAGCG
>NZ_SCKY01000079.1:0-1694 GCF_004100315.1 Hydrotalea sp. AMD
AACGATCACGGCTTGGCGATGTGGTGGTGTTTGAAAATCGTCAGCCGGTAACCGCAGTTAAATTTAAAAATAAAAGTTCATTGTTTATTCTATTGATCGGCGTTATTCATCGGCTGGAACTGAAGCCGAATAACGAACAAAACGTTGAGAATATATTCGTCGCGCCGCCATATTGCCAAACCGCCTGTTGCACGCAGGCGGTCACAAATTTAGTGCTGTCCGAATATCTGTATAAATCTGTTGCACGGGATTTGTCTGATAATAAATAGGGATGTCACGCAATGCTGTCTCTTTTTTGAATTTTTGAGTAACTCCAAATAGTCCTTCAAGTCCGGGACGTTGTACAAAAAGGTTAGCGGTTGGTAAAACGGTAAGGATGTCCGCAGTTGTAGCGGCTGTTGTCGCATTGCCAGGGTCTTCGTCAACAAGTGCGAAACACTCAATTTGAAATCTATTCAGAATTTCTACCATCGGCTTTATGCCTGAAATACTTCCACATTCTACTACGGACACATTCGCCTTATCTAAATCAACAGTCATTGTTTCAAATGCTGACTTCACCGCAATTTTATCTGCAGGTCCTTCTACAAGAACTACTTTAGATGCAAAAAACACTTCGTTTAATTCATCATCAAATTTTGAAGCGGCTTTGATTGCGTCGAAGTTTGGTATGCTTCCATTAAAACCATTTACGGTAGTGTCTCCAGAATCTTTTTTTACTAGCTTGATATATTGATAGTCGGCTATGTTTACAAAACTACGCTCGTGGGTTGTATAAAATATTTGCACATTATGCGTTGAAAGTTCTTTTAGGAGTTTATAAAAATGTCGGCAAGCATGCGGGTGCAGAAAAAGTTCAGGCTCTTCAATAGCAAGAATAATAGGAAGATTTGTTACAGTTGCATACGTTCGTGCTATCGCGATAGCAACAGCACTTTGAACTCCAGCACCTTCTTCATCAACATCGACCTCAAGCCCATTCGCGTCTGTTATTCTGGGTCTTAGTTCCTTTAAAAGCATTGTAGGGTCAATAATTGACATTCTCAGATTAATTTGTTTGCCCGTTTGCTCTCGTACATAATTTTGCAAATGCTGCTCCGCAGTTGTAATGTATGGGTTAAGATTAGTTGTGTAAGTATTAGTTATGTCCTGCAAAAAGGCAGTCTTATGTTGTGGTTGAATTGAGTTAGCAATGAATTTCAAGAGTTTCCCGTAAATAGTCCATTGTGTAGGTTTTATTTGTTGGTAAGAAAGTCTATCCAATGTGATATACATTAAACTTACTTCCTCTCTCATTTCATTTGTGACTTTTTTTTCTCTACCGTTGAAATATGTCAATGGCTGATGATTGTAACCTAAAGCAATATAGTTTGCTTCAACTCCGTCGCACTGAAGTCTAAAACCATAAACTTGGTTGTCACATGCAAGTCCTTGTGAAAAATACAGGTCTATTAGTATGTGGTTAGCCTTATTTTTTTGATAATAGTCACAGTCGTCAAAAGACTTAATTGTTGCATAAGTAGAGCCTATGACCAAATTAAGAGCTCTTAAAATGTTTGATTTACCAGAACTGTTTGCCCCGATAAAAGCGTTAATGTCGTCCAATGGCAAGTCAAGAGATTGAATTGAACGATAATTTTCAATGATTAGTCTTTGTAACATATGGTGGGGTTGTCTGTAGCTTGCGTGCAACG
>NZ_SCKY01000045.1:0-8076 GCF_004100315.1 Hydrotalea sp. AMD
GCATCGGTAACCGGGGGAAATACATTATCGGCACTAAAAGCAACCGATTTGGAAATGAGCACCCGTGCAGGTGAAGTATTGGTAATCATTCCTTCAATCACTAATACAGGGGGGGCGTTTTTTAAATCAACATTGATGATTTTTTTACAGGAAAAAAACAACAACAATGAAACTACCAGAATTCCGGATAGGATGCGCATACATTTAAAATTTAAAGTTCCAGGTAATGCTTGGAATAAACCGAAATAAAGAAGTTTGCTGAGCAACCGTTTTATTGGGATTATTGGGATCATCAATAAACGTAATAAAATAGGGATTTTCGCGGCCATACACATTATATACTCCAAAAGTTAAACTGCTTTGGTATTTGAGGTAGGGATTTTTTTTATTTTGTACCGTTGCTGCAATATCTAAACGGTGATAGGCGGGCATACGGTAACCATTGCGCTCGGTATATAAAAAAGTAGTTTGGTTGTTCACCCGGTATTTACCACTGGGAAAAGTAACTGCATTACCGGTATTGTATACCCAATTGGCAGAAAGTGTCCACCGTTGGTTAAGCCGGTATATACCCACCGTGGTAATGGCATGCGTTTGGTCTTGCCGAGCCGGAAAATAATTCTCATTGTTAATACTTGCAAATTTTCTTTCGGTGCGTGAAAGGGTATAACCGATCCATCCCGTTAATTTACCCATTTTCTTTTTGGCGAAAAACTCAACACCATAGGCCCTTCCTACCCCATATACCAACTCATTCTCTACATTATCATTGGCTTGCAAATCTGCGCCGTTTTTATAATCAATTTGGTTTTGCAACCATTTATAATACGTTTCCACCGAAAACTCATATACCTGATTCTTTGAATTTTTATAATAACCCAGGGCCACCTGATCTGCAATTTCAGGTTTTACATTATTGGTACTGGGTAACCACAAATCGGTGGGTGTACCTACCGTTGAATTACTGAGCAAATGCAGGTTTTGAACATTTCGGTTATATGAAAATTTCAGCGAGGTATTGGTATTAAGCAGATAACTGGCACTAAACCTGGGTTCTAAATTCCAATAACTGGCAACGGTATGTCCTTTAGGTACATGTAGCGTATCAATGGTATTGCCATTGCTATCGTATTGATAATAATTACCCGGGCCAACGGCCGATAAATTCGAAAGGCGTACGCCGTACACAATATTCCATTTATCATCAAAACTCAATTCGTGAGATACATATATAGCACTTTCATAAGAGTAGCGGTTTTGAATGGTAGCACTTTTTAAGTTAGAGGTGGCCGTTGCAGTAATGACACCTGGCGATACGGTATGATGAATAATGTTACCACCAAATTTTATTTTATTATTGTTATTGATGAAATAATCAAAATCCTGCTTCAGATTCAGGTCCTGAATTTTAGAAGTAATTTTAAACTGATCGGTACCCGATTTAATGCGAATAACATAATTATAATTACTAAAAATAAGTGATGTGTTAGAGAATAGTTTATTACTCACAATATGGTTCCAACGCAGGGTGCCGGTGGTATTACCCCAATCGCTGCCAAAGGTTTCGCCAAAGCCCAGTACATCACGACCAAAATAACCCGATAAGTATAAATGGTTTTTTTTGTTGAGTGTATAATTGGCTTTCAGGTTTAAATCATAAAAATATAAGGTATTGGAATTAATGGCCGAATCGGGTGATAGTTTCAAAAATAAATCGGCATAGGTTCGGCGGCCGCTAATAATAAAAGAGCCTTTGTTTTTTACAATGGGCCCTTCCACAGTTAACCGCGATGAGATTAAACCTACGCCACCATCAACGTGGTAGGCTTTGTCGTTACCATCTTTCATTTTAATATCCACCACACTACTCAGCCGGCCGCCATATTGAGCCGGCATTCCCCCTTTGTATACAGTAACATCTTTAATGGCATCTGAATTAAACGTAGAAAAAAATCCCAATAAGTGCGAGGCATTGTACACAGGCGCTTCATCCAATAAAATTAAGTTCTGATCGGCACCTCCACCCCTTACAAAAAAACCACTGTTGCCATCACCCGCTGATTTAATGCCGGGTAATAATTGTATAGATTTTAAAATATCTTTTTCGCCCAGTAATACCGGCAATTCATTTACCTCACGCAGGTTCAGTTTATCTACCCCCATTAAGGGACTGGCAACATTTTCATTTTTCTTTTTGGTAGAAACCACCACTTCCTGCAGGTTATTGGCAATAGGAATCAAATTAAAATTCTGTTCACGGTTTTGGGTAAAAGCCACAGCTTGGGTAATGGTTTCATATCCCGAATAACGAACGATAACTGTGTAGGTGCCCTGCTTTACGGTAATAGAATAAAAACCATAGGCATTGCTGGTAACCCCTATGCCGGGTAATTCTTTCAATTGAATAACTGCACCAATCAATAACTCGCCGGATGATTGATCGCGTACCACACCATTTAAAGTAAATTTAGATTGTGCTAATATTGCTGTAGCTGTGCAAACTGATAACAACAATAACCAGGCCCTCAAAAAGCCGCATTTCCGCATAATACCGTTACTTTTAATAGTTATTGCAACAAATGATTGCCCGATTGGTTTATTGCAGGGCAAAGATGCGCCATAAAATATCAATAAATCATGCATTTGTATGAAACAGCATTCCCTCTGTAACAGAAAATAACAGAAAAATAATCAATACTATTTTCCCAAATGTTAATTGGCGTCAATGCTACTGCTACCGCCCACACCGCGTATTTCAATTACACTATCAACAATAAATTTTTGCATGCCGCGCCAGGGTAATGCACCCATATATAGTTTATAATGCAGGTTCATATCACGCCCTGAGTTTTTTTCTAACAGGGCTGCCACTTGCGGATTGGTAACGCTGAAAGAAAACTCGTTGCTTTGTACATTGGCTTTAAATCCACTTTGTATAATTTTACCTTCATAGGTTTTAAAAATGATGCCTTTGTGCTGAAAAGTGTTGAGTACACCAGCTTTAGTACCGGTGGCAAATACAAAATAAAAATGCCAGTAAAACCAGCCTGCCCCAATTATCACCAAAATAATGATGGCATTACGCAACCATTTTCTTGCTTTCATATTAAAAATATTTGTCTACAAGATACACCAGTCCGGCCATATTAATAGCTCCCAGTAATAATTCTCTTTTATTCACGGCTTCAAATACATCGGCTTTGGTATGGTGAATATCAAAATAGCGCTGATTATCGGGCATTAAACCACAGGCAGGAATTTTAAAATGGCGGGCTAACGGACCAATATCGGCGCCTCCACCGCCGGCTGCAATAACATCAGTACCATAGGGTTGTAATAAAGGAATCCAACTTCTGATCATGGCTAATTTTTCGGGTGAAGTACTACAGCCAAAACCGCGGGGCGTAAAACCACCTTCATCACTTTCCAAAGCAAAAATGGGCTGATCGGTTTGCATAGCAGCTACACGAGCATATTCATTGCCGCCTCGCAAACCATTTTCTTCATTGGCAAATAATACTAAATGAATACTATGTTTAGGGCGATAACCTACTGCTTTAAAAGCCCTTGATATTTCTATGGTTTGCACCACACCAGCCCCATCGTCATGCGCCCCCTCCCCTTCATCCCAACTATCTAAATGGCCACCAACGGTAATGTATTGCTGTGGTTGCTCGGTACCTTTTAAAACACCAATTACATTATAGCCAATGGTATCGGGTAAAAAATGGCCATGTGTTTCTAAATGCAACTGAACGGGCATGCGTTGGCACCAGGCAAATAAACTGTCTGCATCCTGCAAACCCAAGGCAGCGGCGGGTATTTTAGGCAAAGAATCGTTATAGGCCATTACCCCGGTATGAGCATTATTATCGGTTGAGCCACTCAACGAACGAATAATAATACCTATGGCGCCATATTTGGCTGCTATAGATGCACCATTACGCCGGTAAACCCCTGATTCGCCATAAGCCCGGCCCGGAATAATATAAGTGGGATTAAACGGATAATTAAAAAATACAATTTTACCCTTTGCTTCTGCTTTTCTCGCTTCTAATTCTGCAAAATCATGCACAGCTAATACCGGTGCCGTTATGCCACCCGGCTTTGCACCCAACGAATTGCCCAAAGCGGTAACCGACAAAGATTTGTTCACCTTACGGCTGCCTATTTGCACTACGGTAGCCACATCTTTTCCGCCACGCACCCAATGTGGCACCATACATTGCTGTATGTACACCGTATCGGCACCCATCTCTTTCATAGCTTGTTGGCCCCACAATACCGCTTTCATGAACTGTGGCGAGCCGGCCAACCGCCCTCCAATTTGTTTGGTGAGCTGGCGAAGCAGATCATATGCCTTTCCATTGATTAAAACATCATCCGATATTTGTTTAATCAGCAAACTATCGCTTAGCTGTTGTGCAAATGCCATACTAGGTACCATCCATATAACCAATAATAATTTTTTCATCATAGCCGTTCAGGGTTTATTGAGTCGAATAAGCATTTTTATAAAAAATCATCAACACGATAAAGATAATGGAATTCGCCTTTCATTTACCCGCCCCATTGGCATCCATCTTCCACCCATATTCGGGTTTACAGCATTGCGCAACGCTGTTGAGTTGAACTTGTCCCTAACCAATCCCGAAGAAATCCCATAAAAAATACCAGCAGGAAACACACCGGAAGCACCTTTTTCAGTAGCGACTACCCCAACAAAACCTGACAATTTTACAGATGATCAACGTTAATTTAACCTGCCTTTTCAAAAAGTAAATGCTAATAATTGAACTGAAAGCATAAATAGTTGTTACTTAGCACAAATAATCAGTTGAATCATGCGCATTGGTATCGTTTGTTATCCAACATTTGGCGGAAGTGGTGTATTGGCAACAGAATTAGGAAAGGCATTGGCCGATGAAGGCCATCAGGTACACTTTATTACTTACCAGCAACCCGTAAGGTTGAATGAATTTAATACCAATATTTTTTACCATGAAGTGCGGGTACCCACTTACCCTTTATTCGATTATCCGCCTTATGAAGTGGCCTTAGCCAGTACCATGGTGGATATAATTATTAACCACGATTTAGATTTATTGCATGTACACTATGCCATACCCCACGCCTCTGCTGCTTATATGGCCAAGCAGATTGTAAAAAGTAAGAATGGGCGAAATGTTCCGGTAATTACTACCCTCCATGGTACCGATATTACATTGGTAGGCCGGGATAAAACCTATGAGCCGGTGGTAACTTTTTCCATTAATGAAAGCGATGCCATTACTGCTGTTTCGCAAAACCTGCGGGAAGAAACCTATAAAAGTTTTGCCATTACCAAAGAAATAGAAGTGATAACCAATTTTGTAGATGTGCATCGGTTCAACAAAAAACCCTTTGATGCTTTTAAAAAAGTAATTGCCCCTGCGGGTGAAAAAATTTTGGTGCATGCCTCTAATTTCAGAAAAGTAAAACGGGTGCAGGATGTGATTAAAGTATTTGCCGAAGTGCGAAAATACCTGCCAGCAAAATTGTTAATGGTGGGCGATGGCCCGGAACGGCCGGTGATGGAAGAACTGGTGCGTGCTTTAGGTGTAATGGATGATGTGCGTTTTGTGGGTAAACAAGAGCAGATGGAAGAAATTTTAGCCGTGAGTGATGTATTTTTATTACCCAGTGAATATGAAAGTTTTGGTTTAGCTGCATTAGAAGCCATGGCCGCTAAGGTAGTGGTAATTAGTACTAACGCAGGTGGCTTGCCGGAGATTAATATACAGGGGAAAACCGGCTTTATGGCCAATGTGGGCGATGTGGCTGCCATGAGCGAATTTGCCATTACCATTTTAAAAGATGAGCAAAAACTGAATAAAATGAAGCATGCTGCTTATGAGCAGGCCAAACATTTTGATATCGCGAATATTATTCCCCAATATGAAAAATTATATGGTAGGTTTTGCAGAATGAATATTAAAGACGCTGAGAAAAAGCAGACAATGAAGGAATAGAATGTGCAACGGAAGGTGCCATATATTTTTTTAGACACGAATTACACCTATACATACGAATATGCAATAAAAAACATTCGTGCATTCGTGGCAACAACACTTCGCCAATATTTTTATTCTACCCCCGTATCAATAATACTTTGCAACACAATGCCTGCTATTTTTTTCAATTCATTTTTTTGGATACACAAAGGCGGGGCAATACGCATGGCTTGTGACCTGAATAAAAACCAATCAGTAATTAAGCCGTGTTGAATACATTGGTGAATTACTTTATAATTGGTTTCAAAACTATCAAACTCAACCGCCATCCACAAACCTGCACTTCGAATGGTTTTAATGGCAGGATGCTGTAAATGCATTTTTAAAAAACTTTCTTTCTCTTTTACAGTTTTGGTAAAGTTACGATCCAGCAATACCTCAAAAGCAGCTTTACCAGCAGCACAGGAAACCGGATGGCCGCCAAAAGTGGTAATATGGCCTAAAACAGGATCGTGTGTAAGTAACTGCATAAATTCCCTCGCTGCAATAAACGCCCCCAATGGCATACCGCCGCCTAAAGCTTTTCCCAACAATAAAATATCTGGAACAATTCCGGTTTGTTCAAAGGCCCAAAGGGTACCCGTTCTGCCAAAACCCGATTGTATTTCATCGGCAATCAGCATTACCCCATTGGCAGTGCATTTGTCTCGTAAAGCCTGCAACCATTCGTTGGCAGGGCGTACAATACCGGCTTCGGCCTGCACCATTTCAACCACCACACAGGCGGTATTTGCATCAATAGCTTCAAGTGCGGCATCGCTGCCATATTCCAGATGATACACTTCCGGTAATAAGGGCCGGTAAGCATTACGCCAATATTCACTACCCATTATACTTAAAGAGCCCTGTGTACTGCCATGATAGGCATTATGGAAGGCCTGTATTTTGGTACGGCCTGTAATGCGTTTGGCCAATTTCATGGCACCTTCAGTAGCTTCCGTTCCGCTATTGGTAAAATACACACAGTTTAAAGTAGCCGGCAAATAATCGGTTAATAATTTGGCATAGGCCACCTGTGGTTGCTGGATAAATTCGCCATACACAATCAGGTGCATGTATTCTGATGCCTGTTGCTGAACGGCACTCACTACTTTGGGATGGCTGTGCCCAATATTGGCCACACTAAACCCGGAAATACCATCTATATATTCCTTTCCATGCACATCAAACATATAAATACCGTGTGCCCGCTGCATTTCTATGGCAATTGGCGCATCAGAGGTTTGTGCAATATGTTTTAAAAAAAGTTGCCTGTAATTCATACTCAACAATACATTAGCTTTGAAAATATAAAACGAAGTTATACATTCGGTGAATGATTGATTGTATAAAAAAGTTATCTAACAAATTTTTATGGCTATTATTCTCCCAGTTGAAAATGTGCATCCGCAATTTGGGCACGATTGTTTTGTGGCACCCAATGCCACGATAGTAGGTAAAGTGGTGATGGGCAACCAATGCAGTGTTTGGTTTAATACGGTAATTCGTGGCGATGTAAACACCATTACCATGGGTAACCGGGTAAATGTGCAGGATGGCGCTGTAATACACTGTACGTATCAAAAAAATGCAACGGTTATTGGCAATAATGTATCTATTGGGCATAATGCCATTGTACATGGCTGCACGGTGCACGACAATGTACTGATTGGTATGGGTGCTATTGTAATGGATCGCTGCATAGTACATAGTAATGCGGTTATTGCAGCAGGCGCTGTGGTGTTAGAGGGAACCGTGGTAGAGGCCGGTTGTGTGTATGCAGGCGTACCGGCGAAGAAGGTTAAAGAAGTATCGCAGGAATTATTAGAAGGCGAAATTAATCGCATAGCGAATAATTATACTTTTTATGCCGGCTGGTTTGCCGATGCAAATGCATGTCCGAAACAATAATGATGCAATATAAACGTTATATACACAACATGATATTCTCTAAAAAAATAGTATGGGTGATGAGTATCTGCCTGATACTCTCCGCCTGCGGTTTATTCAATCATGCCAACCGAAATGGCTGCCCGTCGAACGG
>NZ_SCKY01000080.1:0-1652 GCF_004100315.1 Hydrotalea sp. AMD
TTCTGACTAACGTAGAAATCGTTTAAGTTGTTAAAAGCCCCAGGTCATCATTAGTCAGTCCAAATTTATCTATTTGTTTTCGAATGCGTTTAACCAGGCCGAGCTTTCTTTTTTCATCGAGGAAAAGATAATGTGTGGGTGGCTGATAAGGAATTTTTTTGACTACCATATTCCAGATGATGACAGCCAGCTTTCTGGCTGTGGCGCTGACGGCTACGGTTCTGCCTTTTCGGTAACAAACTCTTTTAAAAAAGTTAGACAGATGTGTGTCTTTTAAATTTCCGATAGCATTGGCAGCATTACGCAATGCTATTTTTAACCGGTTGCTTCCTTTGGGAGTTTTGGTGCTGAGTAGCTTGCCCCCGCTTACTTTATTGTTGGGAGCCAACCTGAGCCAGGAAGTAAAATGTTTGGCTGTTTCAAATTTAGTAAAGCCATCCGGTCCCACTTCGCTGATGATGCTTAGTACAGTAGCATGCCCAAGCCCTTCTATTGTGAATAAGTCCACTCCTTCAAAATATTGACAGGCTGCCTGGTTAAGGTCAATACCGGTAATAGCATTTTTGTTGAGCCGCTTATGTTTCTTTTCCGGGGCCTGAAGTTTTTTCTTTTTCGGGCTGCTGTTGATTTGTTGTTGGAGAAAGCTGCTGATTTGCTTTTCGCATTCAAGCATTTTATTTTGGATAAACAGGTAGGCATCGTATTCCTGGCGTAGCCCGAATAAATAGTCCTGCCGGTTATTTCCTTTTAGCGCTTTTGTAATTTCCTCTTCACTTTTGCGGCAATTAAAGTGGCGGTGTTTGGCAAGCGAAGCAGCATCCAGGTTTCCTTTGCATATATCTTCAATAATTTTTAACTCGGTAAGGCCGCATACATCCCGAACGACGACATCAAGCCTGAAGTTAAGGAGCTTTAAATACTTTTGCATTTTATGGGTAGCTTCTACTGATAAGTCCTGCCAGTTCTGCCGCTGCCGGCAGTAGGTTCTTAATACTTCGGTAGTTTCGTCGGGCAAAAAACTGCCGGTGAGCAGTCCAATGCTATGGAGTTTTTGTATCCAGCGGGCATCTTTTACATCGCTCTTTTTGCCTTTGATGTTTCGGGTGAATTTACCATTGCAAAGCACTACTTCAAAGCTGTGTTTGATTAATTCCACGTAGAGGTTTTGCCAGTAGCTTCCGGTACTTTCCATAGCAACAGAGGTAATGTAGTGTTGTTTTAGATGTAAGCAGATTTGAGTGAGGTCATCGGCATAAACGCCAAATTCTTTGACATCATTTTCATCCTGGCCTACCGCTACAAAATGAGAACGGCTGCCGATATCAATACCGGCAGCGTGCGGATGGATAATATCCATCTTCAGTTTTTTGTTTGTCATAATAAAATATTTTAAAATGACTCTAAGGGAATGTAGCTTTGACTTGTAATTATTCTGAACGGGCTCTCCACAAGGGGGCACCACTGAAATTATCACATCCCGGTGCTTAGTACACCCGGATTTTACATTCCAACCAGAATGACGCACGGGCTTTGATGCACCAATGCTTAAAAGGGTCTTGCAAAGAGTCGCTTTAAAATTATTGAGGAAAATCCAAACCGTGAATTCCCGTTAGCACCAGAAATTATTTTTGTTTCGGAAAATGGGGAATGAC